>NZ_NFLY01000006.1:0-84894 GCF_002161155.1 Massilimicrobiota sp. An105 | reverse complement strand
GATCAAGTACCTCCAAGATATACCTATAAACAATTGGCCTATTATCAATAAAAAATTGATAATAGGCCGCACACTATCGTTGCAATGTCAATACTTTTCTTTGAAAAATAATAAAAAAAGAGAGAGGGTATATTTGCAATATAACCCTCGAATGTCATTCGGTCCTTAACTTAATGACATTGCTGCTGGATCCATTCATATTTTGACACAGTCAAAACAAGAAAGTGTATGCATTCTTAAAGAAAATGTCATGTTATTGGATCCTTCTAAACAATCATTGCAGGATTGGCTGGATATGGAAATCAGGAAGATTTAAGAAAACAAATAGAAGATATTTGCCAGGAAGCTTTCAAGGGCTATACGTATCTTTTATATAATGATGTTCAAATAGCTTTGGCAGGAGCGTTAGCTAATCAGGATGGTATTGTTGTGATTGCAGGAACAGGCAGCATCGCTTATTCATGCTTGAATGGACAAACAAAAAGATGTGGTGGCTGGGGTTATCAGCTAGGTGATGAAGGTAGTGCGTATTGGATGGGAAAAGAGCTTATGAAAATATATTGTCAACAAGTTGACGGAAGATTAGAAAAGACAAAATTGTATGATAAAGTTAAAGAAAGTTTATTATTAGAAAATGACTATGATATCATTTCATATCGTCATCATCTTCAAAACGAAAGAAAAGATATTGCACTTTTAGCAAAAATCAATTATGAATTGGCTTTAGAAAATGATCTGTATGCTTTGCAGATTTATAAAAATGCCGCAAGTTATCTTGGTCAACTGATAAAAGTTCTAGCTCGAGATTTTCATCAAGCCGTACCAGTATCTTATATAGGAGGCGTTTTTCAGGCAGGTGAATATATTTTAAAGCCATTAAAAGAAACATTACAGACGACATCATGTTATTTACAGTCACCGCTTTATCCACCAGAATATGGAGCATATTTATTAGGGTGTATGTATACTCAAAAGATACTCAAAAAATAAAGAGTATCTTTTCTTTTGAATTATGTTACAATAATAAAGAAATGAGTGTGATAAAATGATAACTCCTAGACATTTGGTAAAAACGATTACAGGTCAATATAGAATCATAGTCATTAGTGATATTCATGGTCATTTAGATAGATTTCAGGCACTTTTAAAAAAAGTCAAATACACACCTGAAGATTATCTGATTATTTTAGGTGATTTTGTAGAAAAAGGTGACCAGGTTATTGAAACCATTCATTATGTTCAAGAACTATCTAAACGTGATCGTGTTTTTGTACTCATGGGAAATTGTGAATGGGCATTAGACGCATTGCTGACAATACCTGAACTGGCAAATCAGATACAGGGTTATTTAAAGCGTGTTTCCAGCAATGGCTGCATACGTGAAGTTTATCATCGTTTACATTTGGATCAGGGGCATGAAACAATGCTAGGTATTCAAAAACAGATTGCTGATTATTTACGTGATGAAATTGCATTTATATCTCACTTACCTGTTACATTAAAGTTGAATCAATTTCTATTTGTTCATGCAGGTATTGAAAAAAGAAAAGATTATAAAAACAGTTCTTTATCTTCATTGTTGGAAATGAAATATTTTTACCATCAGGGACATCTTTTAGATGATATGGTTATTGTAGGACATTTACCTACATCCAATTATTATCCAAATCAAATATGTAATGATATTATCATTGATGAAAAGAAAAAAATCATTTGTATTGATGGGGGAACGGGTGTCAAATCTATTTCACAATTAAATGCATTAATTATTGAATCTAAAGATGGTGTTATTCATTACTCACAAGAATATGTTCAACCTTTGCCATATCATCATGTTATATCTGATGTAGAAATATATCAAAATGAGAAGCATAAAATTGCATATCCACACTTTGAAGTGGAAGTCATCAAAAAAGGTGAGGAATTCAGTGAGTGTTATCAAAAGGAAACGCAACAATATTTAAAAATAAAAAACGAGTTTTTATATAAGCGTCATCATCAGACATATTGTTTAGATGATTATACTGATTATTTTATTTCAGCCAAAAAAGGTGATCTTGTGAAAGTTATAGGAATCTATAGTCATTATGCATATGTGATTCATCAAGGAGAAGTGGGCTGGATTGATGTCAAGTGTATAAATTTATAAAATGAGTTTATACTTATATAGGTGATAATATAATGCATAATGAAATATATATTGAAGAATTGTTAAATGGTTTAAACATGGGCTTGCTGGCTATTGATCATTTGATTGACAAAATTGAAAATGATCAATTACGTGATATCGTTTTACATCAAAGAAAAGCCTATGGAGATTTGAAAAACAAAATAACACGTGATGACTCTCATACTGAAGATCATTTGAAAAATAAGATGATGTTAGAGTCAATGATTGAAATCAAAACATTATTAACAGACGATGCTAAAATTGCAAAGATGTTAATAGAAGGAAGTAATCAGTCAGTTATGACAATGGCACATTTATTGAATAAAGATCATCATGTCGATTTAAAGGTGAAACAATATAGTGATGAATTTGAGGAAATTTCTCAAAAATACATAGATGAATTGAAAGCCTTTCTTTAAAAAGTTTATGAGTGATGATGAATTTATTTGATTGAGTCACTATAAGATGTTTTGTATTTAAAAAAGGTGTCGAATAAAAGAAAGGGAGGAAAAAGATATGAATGCAAAACAATTAGATGAAGTGGTACATAAAACACAGGAGTTAATCAAGACACCGACTTGTTGCCAGGAATTAAAAGAAATGGCGGAAAAATGGTTAAAATCAATAGGAAGCGAAAATGAAGCTTTGATGACACAACAATATATGACAGAATTAAAAGAAGATATCATGCCTATTGACAATTTAATTGCCTTTGCAAGTTCAAAGGATGGACAGATATATTTTGGTGAAAGTAAAGCCAAAGAAATTGTACGTCATAGTCAGGAAATCCAAGCACAGGGAGCTCAATATTGTGATTGTCCAGCTTGTGCTATTGTAGAAGACATTCTCAAGACATTAGAAGGATAATAAAAAATAAGCAAGTCCAAATGGCTTGCTTATTTTGTTAACATTTTTTTCGCTTGAATAATAATTGTTGGTAAAAGAGCGAATCCATAAATAACAAGAAGTTGATTTATAGAAATTGTATGAATCATAAATAATCCATGCATTGCTGGAACAAATAAGATGAAGTGTAGTAATGCAAAACCAATAATAAATGCAATAATGCTTGAACGGTTTGTAAAGAAACCAATTTTTGATAGTGGTTGAGAACTACGACAATTGAAACCATGTAATAAACGAGCTAAACAGATTGTTGCAAAGGCCATTGTAGAAGCTGTTAAAGGATCTCCTTTTAATCCAGTTAAGTATGCACACATTGTACAAATAGCAATAACAATACCTTCATAACTGATTTGGAAGAAAGTTGATTTGTTAAGAATAGAATCATCAGCTTTACGTGGTTTTTCTTTTAAAACATCATTACGCCCAGATTCCATACCAATCGCAATTGCAGGTAAAGAGTCGGTAATAAGATTCATAAATAATAAGTGAACAGGGAAGAAAGGTGTAGGTAATAAAAGAAGTGAAGCGACAAATACACAAATAATTCCTGCAAAGTTACCAGATAATAAATAATTGATAGAGTTTTTGATATTACGGTAAACATTACGTCCAGTAATAACAGCTTTGACAATAGTAGAGAAGTTATCATCTGTTAATATCATATTCGCAGCATCTTTAGAAACTTCAGTACCCGTAATTCCCATAGCAACTCCAATATCACTTTGTTTAAGTGCTGGAGCATCGTTGACACCATCACCAGTCATGGCTACAATATCTCCGCGTTTTTGCCAGGCTTTGACAATACGAATCTTATGTTCAGGAGCAACACGTGCATAAACACTGATGTGTGTTAATTTTTCATCTAATTCTTCATCACTCATTTGATTTAATTGTTGACCATCAATAGATAAGTCACCATCTTCATAAATACCAATCTTTTTCGCAATGCTTCTGGCAGTCACAACATGGTCACCCGTAATCATAATAGGCTTAATACCTGCCATTTTACATTTCGCAACGGCATCAGCACTTTCTGGTCTTGGCGGATCCATTAAGGAAACAAGACCAACAAATGTTAGATTGTTTTCATCATCTAATTGAATATCATGACTATCTAAATCTTTATATGCAAAACCTAAGACACGTAATCCTTCATTCGCATAATTTTGATTTTGTTGAAGGATTTCGTTTTTATAACGTTCTGTTAGTGTTTCTTTTTGTCCATTGATAAGGATAGATGTACATCTTTGTAAAATAACATCTGGTGCTCCTTTTGTATATAAATGATTTAAAGAAGAAACACTCATTAATTTACGATCTGAATCAAATGGTAATTCGTTTTGACGAATAGCAGTATTTTCAAATTCTGGATCATTTTGTGTATGAAGATGAACCAAATCAATTAAAGCTAATTCAGTTGGATCTCCAATTCTTTGTTCTCCATTAATCACAGCATTATTACATAATAAACATGCTTTTAATAAAACATTGTGATCATGATGATGACTATCTAAATCATCAATTTCTAATAATTTGTTATTTAAATAGATTGTTTGAGGTGTCATTTTGTTTTGTGTTAAAGTTCCTGTTTTATCACTACAGATAACAGATACACAACCTAAACTTTCGACTGAATTCAAATTTTTAATAATGGCATTTTCTTTAACCATTTTTTGTGTACTCATAGATAAAACAATTGTCACAATAGAACTTAAAGCTTCAGGAATAGCAGCTACAGCTAAGGCAACAGCAATCATTAAAGCATCAAGTAAAGATTCATGAGCTAAGAAAATATTTAAAGCCAAAACAAAGGAACAAATAATCATAATCGCAACAGATAATTTACCACTGAAATCATCTAAACTCTTTTGTAAAGGTGTTTTACGATCTTTCGCTTCATTTAACATAGAAGCGATTTTACCGATTTCAGTATTCATTCCAATGCTTGTTACAATATAACGACCTGTACCATTTGTGACTAAACTTCCAGAAAAAGCCATATTTTTCTGATCTCCAACAATGACTTCCTGTTCAATAGTATCAGTGATTTTATCAACACTATCAACCTCACCAGTCAAGGCACTTTCGTTAATTTGAAGAGATGCTGATTCAATAATACGACCATCACCACTGACAACATCACCTGCTTCAATTTGAACAATATCACCAATTGTTAATTCGTTAGAATTTAATTCACATAATTGTCCATCACGTAAAACTTTGACTTTAGGAATAGAAAGTTTCTTTAAACTTTCTAATGATTTTTCAGCTTTTAATGTTTGAACTGTTCCTAAAATCGCATTAATGACAATAACCACAACAATAACAAGTGTACTTTCCAGCTGACCACTTAATCCAGAGATAATGGCGGCAATAATTAATATAATAACTAATAAATCTTGAAATTGTTTTAAGAAAATCAAGAAAGGACTTTCTTTTTTCTTTTCAGCCAATTCATTTTTGCCATACTTTTCTTGTCTTGACAAAGCTTCTTGAGTTGATAAACCCGATTTTGTTGTCTGACAATCATTTAATGTTTGTTCAATACTTTTTTGATAATACATACTTTTTCCTCCATTTTTCATCTTCAACGAATAAAAAAGACAAGCTCGCTAAAGATTTATATGTCTTTAACGAGTCTTGTCTTTAAGATGCACCAGAATAATAAATTATTCGCGATTGTTGATAACATCACACATATTGTGAGACTACTCCCTCATTGCCATTATATTAACATACTCGTCAAAATATGTAAATAGAAAATCTTTGAATTATTTTTGTGAAGAAAGTTGACTGTTATTTATCATGAAATAGATATAAATGGATAAAAATCAATACTATGGAAAGGTTATTTGGCTTTGATTATGCACTATCTTTAAACCAATAAACAAGTCCATTTTCCTGATAATCTCCAGTCAATGGGTTGATTGGTATTTTTTTGAGTTCTGATGATGGCTCATACCAGAGTTCTTCTTTTTGCATAAAGTTTGCCATTGTCTGGAAAATGACTTTTGGAATTCTCGTATCTGAAGTCATATTCATTTCACGATTATCATCATAGCCACACCAGCTTAAAATTGTATATTGTGGATTATAGCCCGCACATAAAGAGTCATAAGGTGTTGAACCAGTTTTCGTGGCAAATGTTGTGTTTGTAGGATAATTAACCATCGTAGGTGTTGTATAGGATTGAAAGGACTTTTCAAAAGGTGCAGTTAATAATTGACTCATCATTAAACAGCTATCCTTATTTAAAAGCTGTTTGTTTTGAGGCTTATATTCATACAAAACATCACCATTATTATTTGTAATCTTGGTAATCGTATGAACATCATTGTAAATACCTTGATGAGCAAGTGTGGTATAAATAGCAGAAAAATCATAAACATTGGTATTTAAAGTTCCTAAGGCAAGAGATGGATGAGGAGAAATATGTTGATATCCAAATTGAGAAAGTGTATTCACTAATGCCTGTTCTCCTAAAAACATATGTGTTTTCACTGCATAAATATTATCACTCACCGCAATCGCCTGTGCCATTGTAACATCATCATTGGCATATTTTTTGTTGAAATTGGTTGGTGTATATGTTTTTCCATTTTCTAATTGAAAAGTAGTGGGTTCACTTTTGAATTTGGTAATAGGCGTAAAACCATTTTCTAAAGCAATATAATAAAGTAATGGTTTGATAGTAGAACCAACCTGACGTGAAGCTTGGGTTGCACGATTGAATTGTGAAGTCGCATAATCTTTACCACCCACCAATGCTAAGACTTCAGATGTCTGACTATCTAATATGAGACTAGAGACTTCTAATTCCTCTCGATCTTTCATTTGTTCGGTAATGGTCTGATTGAGCTGATCTTGGATTTGGGGATTTAAACTTGTCTGTATATTTAAACCTTGATTGACATATTCTTCTTTATAAAAGCCAAGCTCTTTTAGCTCACTTATAACCGTATCACGATAATAGGGATAAGCACATTGGATGGTAGAAGATGGATGAGGATTGAGTTTGAATTCACTTTGATAAGCCTGATTTGCCTGTTGTTGTGTAATCTGTTTTTCATGAACCATTGCATCTAAAACGATTTTCTGTCTTTGTTTAGCTGCTTTGATATCTTTAAATGGTGAATAATACTCAGGACCATTAATCACTCCAGCCAACATACTGGCTTCATTTAAATCTAAATCACGGGGTTGTTTATTAAAATAGTATAGACTGGCATTTTGAATACCATAAATACCATGTCCAAAATAAACAGTATTAATATAACCTTGTAAAATTGTATCCTTATTATAATGTGTTTCTAGACGAACAGTTAAAAAAGCTTCTTGGATTTTTCTGGACCATGTTTTGTCATTATTTAAAAACATTAATCTGGCATATTGCTGGGATATTGTGCTGGCTCCTTCGACACGACCATTTTCACTGATATTGGCTTTAATAGCACGTAAAATACCAACGGGATCAAAACCACGATGTTCATAAAAACGATGATCTTCAATAGCCACAATACTCTTTAAAAAATAAGGTGAAACATCTTTGAGCTGTACATCATTACTTTGTTGTTGGGATTGATAAAAAAGTTGTTGATTTTGATCATACATTCTAATAATATGACCACCATTCAAATCAGGAGCTTCAATGATATAACTTATAGAATAGACACTTATCATAAATACAAAACCAGCAATAATGATTCTTCTTAACCATTTGATACATTTGATCATGACTTATCACCTCATTTTTTCATTTTTGCCGATATTTATGAATAATATTCATGATTCATGGAAAATATGGGAATAAGAAATAAAACGTGACTTTCTCGTTATGGTTTTGTTATAATGTAGGCGGTGATGTCAAATGTATCAAACAAAACAAATTCATTATAAAGCAATTTTTAAGCAAGATCATGATCAGCATAAAATTGAATATAAAGCCAAAGGATTATTTCATCAAGATCAAAAAACAAGTCTTGATTTTGATACACCTGAAGGACATATTCAAATATCTTATGATGATCAGGAAGTGCATTTACAACATGGAAATTCACTTTTAAAATTTCATAAAGAAAAACCACTTTGGAATCAATATCAATTACCTTATGGTTCAGTTGCTTTAAAAACAAAGTTACTGAAATTTCAAAATAATCAAGATAGCATGAAATTGAAATATGAATTGTATGATCAGCAAGGGTTAATTTCTACAGTTTATATCATGATTACAATGAAAGCCTATTGTCTGGTGGACGAACATGAAAATATTTAAAATATTTTTAAATCGTATTTTTGTGTTTGGTTTTCTTATCTTGATTCAAATATTATGGGTATTTTTTATAGGTAGAGAATTATTGGAACATTATTCTTGGATTCATTATCTGATGCGATTGATCAGTTTGATGGTTGTCTTATGGTTAGTTAATAAAGATGAAAATCCTTCTTATAAGATATCATGGATTATTGTTGTTTTATTATTCCCAATGTTTGGGGGATTATTATATTTATTGATTGGAAATAAGAAACCATCTCATAAGATACGTAGAATTTTACAGCCTGCTTTAGATGAAATCAGTCAAGTTGCGATATTAGAAGATGATGTTTCCAAAACCCTAACAGAGTCCAAACAGGATGCGCTTCATTATTTATCTGATTTGGGATATGGAACTTATTTAAGAACAAAGTGTCGCTATTATTCGTTAGGTGACTATTGTTATGGAGATTTATTGAAAGATATCAGTCAGGCTAAAAAATATATATTTATGGAATATTTTATTGTATCTGAAGGATTGATGTTTGAAAATATTTTAAAAATTCTCGCTCAAAAAGTTCAGGAAGGTGTAGAAGTTCGTTTTATTTATGATGATGTTGGCAGTATAACAACACTTCCTTATCATTTTGAAAAAAAGTTAGAACAACTGGGAATTCAATGTGTTGTCTTTAATCCTTTTATACCGCTTGTTTCTGCCGGGATGAATCATCGAGATCATCGTAAAATTTGTATTATAGATGGAAATATTGGATATAGTGGTGGTTTTAATCTGGCTGATGAATACATTAATGTGAAAGTGCGTTTTGGGCATTGGAAAGATACAGGTATTCGTTTAGAGGGACAAGGTGTCTGGAATTTAACAACCATGTTTTTATCAACATGGAATGCCTATAAACATCAAGATGATGATTATACACAGTATCAACCTCATCAATTGCCACCTATTCAACAGGATGGATATGTAGTAGCTTATGGAGACTCACCTGTTGACCATGAAGAAACGGGTGAAAACATATATTTGAATCTTATTAATCAAGCTCAAAAAGAAATTCTTATCATGACGCCTTATTTTATTATTGATGAAACAATGATGAAAGCTTTTTTACTGGCAAGAAGAAAAGGGGTGCGCATTCAAGTCATTACTCCTGGGATTCCAGATAAAAGAAATGTGTATCATGTGACACGCTCTTATTATTACTCGTTAATGAAAGAAGGGGTTGAATTCTATGAATATAAACCTGGCTTTTTACATGCTAAAATGGTTTTATGTGATCAAAGAATAGCAACCGTTGGAACTATTAATTTTGATTATCGTAGCTTGTATTTACATTTTGAATGTAATGTGATGGTGACCCAAAAATCTGTCATTAAAGATATTTCGAAAGATTTTAAAGAAACATTAGCATTAAGTCAAAAAGTCACGCTTAAAGATAGTCGTCGTTTTAGAGGAATATATGAAGCTTTTTTAAGGTTATTTGCACCATTAATGTAGAAAAAATGTTGACTATATCGTCAAATATGATATTGTATTAAAAGTATGATAAGAAGGAGGATATTATGGCTGTTAATAAAATAGAACTTTCATTAAAGAAGGTCTTACAAAAAGCAATTATTGATTTAAAATTTGTGGAAGATTATCCCCTTGAACAGATTGTAATAGAAATTCCTAAAGATAAAGCTCATGGAGATTATTCTACAAATATGGCAATGCAATTAACAAAAGTTTTAAGAAGAAATCCAAGAGAGATTGCTAAGTCTATTATTGATGCATTAGATTTAGAAGCAGGACATATTGAACGTGTAGAAATAGCTGGACCTGGTTTTATCAATCTCTTTTTAAAGAAAGATGCTATGACATCAGTGATTAAAGATGTTTTAGATGAACAAGATCATTATGGATATTCTGATTTTGGTCAAGGGATTAAATATAATATTGAATTCGTATCTGCTAATCCAACAGGTGATCTTCACTTAGGACATGCGAAAGGAGCTGCGGTTGGTGATAGTATTTGTCGTATTATGAAAGCTGCTGGTTATGATGTGACAAGTGAGTATTATATTAATGATGCTGGTAATCAGATTACAAATTTAGCTTTATCATTATATGCCAGATATTTACAGGCTTTTGGACAAGATGCCTCACTTCCAGAAGATGGGTATCATGGACCAGATATTATTCAAATTGCTGAAAATTTGAAAGAAGAATTTGGTGATAAATTCTTAAATATTCCTAAAGAAGAAGCCATTGCTTATTTTAGAAAAATTGGGACAGAACATGAATTACAGAAAATCAAAGATATTTTAAAGGAATTTAGAGTTCAACATGATGTCTGGTTTAGTGAAACATCATTATATGAAAATAATAAAATTGAACCCACAATTCAAAAGTTAAAAGATCAGGGATATACTTATGAAAGTGAAGGGGCTTTATGGTTTAAATCTACTGAATTTGGTGATGATAAAGACCGTGTTTTAATTAAAAGTGATGGAAGCTATACATATTTGACTCCTGATATTGCATATCATTTAAATAAGTTGGATCGAGGATATCAGTATCTTGTTGACTTGTTAGGTGCAGATCATCATGGTTACATTCAACGTATGAAAGCTGCTATACAGGCATTAGGTTATAATGCAGATCAACTCAACATTGATATTATGCAGATGGTTCGTATGGTTGAAAATGGTGAAGTTGTCAAAATGAGTAAACGTACTGGTAATGCTGTGACAATCAAAGATTTAATTGAAGATATCGGAGTTGATGCAACACGTTATTTCTTTGCATCTAAAGCAGCAAGCTCACCATTTGATTTTGATTTAGGTTTAGCTAAATCTCAGTCAAATGATAATCCTGTTTACTATGCACAATATGCTCATGCAAGAATGTGCTCAATTGAAAGACAGGCTATGCAGGCTCATATCGAAGTTGCCAATCATTATGAATTATTAGTTCATGAAAAAGAAATTGAATTGGTTAAACACATTAATGAATTTAGAGATGAAGTGATTGAAAGTGCTAAACAAAGAGCTCCTCATAAAATCGCAAATTATATTCAAAAACTTGCGCAATTATTTCATTCGTTCTATAATGATTGTTATGTAATTGATGAAAATCATCTTGATTTATCATCACAAAGATTAGCTTTAGTGAAAGCTGCTCAAATTACTTTAAAAAATGCATTAAATTTAATTGGTGTGAATGCACCAGAAAAAATGTAGGAGGATATTATGATTGATTATAGACAAAGTTCAATGGTAGATGTTGCATTTGATTTAATGACAAAGAAAAAAAAGCCAGTTGATTTTTATAAATTATGGCAGGAAGTTTCTGAAATCAAAGGATTTAATCAAGAAGATAAAGATGAAAATGAATCTTTATTTTATACAAACATTACTTTAGATGGACGTTTTATTACAGTAGGTGAAAATCGCTGGGATTTAAGAAGTCGTCATAAATTTGATGAAGTGCATATTGATATGAATGATATTTATGCTGATGATGAAGAAGATGCATCTGAAGAAGATTCTGATGATGGTTTAATTGAAGATGATTATAATTAATAAAAAAGCAAATCACATTGAAGTGATTTGTTTTTTATTAATGAGGTTATTGAAATAGAGTTTTCAGGATTTTATATATTTAAAAAGAAAGTGTTTTACTCAAACAGGAAAAATGATTATAATGAAAAAGGTGAACCAAAATGAAAGACATTTATTATCAAGTGACTGGACAGGGATTTCCTGTAGTATTTTTACATGGTAATGGCGAAGATCATCATATTTTTGATCAGGCAGTCAATCTCTTATCAAAACAATATCAATGTATATGTATAGATTCTCGTTATCATGGGCGAAGTGTTCATGCAGGGGAACTCTCATACCAGCAGATGTGTCAAGATGTTATGGCGGTTATGGATGAATTAAACATTGCTGCATACGATGTGATAGGATTTAGTGATGGTGGTATTGTTTCACTTATGTTAGGAATGCAGGATTCAAGTTTAAAGCATATTATATCTATTGGTGCGAATACCAAACCACGTTATATCAAAAGATTTTATCGTTTGACTTTTTATTTACAAATGATATGTCTAGCTATTTTTTCTATTTATCAAAAGAAAGCCAGATTAACATTTCGATTATATAAATTAATGTTAACACAGCCTCAAATTGAGTATAAACAACTTCAACAGATTCATGTTCCTGTTTTGGTTTTAGCAGGAGAATTTGATATGATTGATGCAAAAGATACAAACCATATAGGGGATTCATTACCTTATGGAATTGTGAAAATTATTCAACATGGCAATCATTTTTTATTAAGAGATGCATTTCAGGAAACAGTAAAAGAAATTTCTTTGTTTCTAGAAGCATGTCATCAGGAGGAGAATTATGAGTGTATGTCAAGTTCGACAATTGAAGATAGGTGAAGGAAAACCTAAAGTTTGTATTCCTGTTGTAGAAACAACAACATCTTCTATATTGAAACAGATTCAGTTTTTACAGTCCTATCTATTTGATATTATAGAATTACGTATTGATTTTTATCAGGATATTCATGATTTACAAAAAGTCCAGGATTTACTGATGCAAATTAGAAATCAAACTGAAAAACCACTGTTATTGACATATCGTTCTGCTAGAGAAGGGGGACAAATCCAATTAAGTGATGAAGCATATCTTGCACTTGTCAAAACAGCATGTCAAAGTCAATGTATTGATATGATTGATGTAGAATTGATGAGTGGCAATGTGTTGGTTTGTCAAATGGTTGATATAGCACATCAAAATCATGTGAAAGTTCTGATGTCATATCATGATTTTGAACAGACACCAAAGATTCAGGAAATGAAACAATATTTAGAGAATATGGAAATTCTCGGTGCAGATCTATGTAAAATAGCTGTTATGCCACATCGTTATCAAGATGTGATCGACTTATTAAATATAACAATGGAGATGTCACACAGACTTTCTCGACCTATTGTCACAATGTCTATGGGATCAATAGGGAAAATTTCAAGAATTGTCGGAGAATTAACAGGTTCTGCCATGACATTTGCCAGTGTGAATCAAGCGTCTGCCCCAGGTCAAATGGAGGTAGAAGATTTACAGAGACTTTTGGAGGTGATTCATCATGATTGATTTACTAAAGGCTCAAAAGGCTTTTCAAAAATATATCAGTCATTATGATTCCACAATTCCATCTATTCGTTTAAAAATCATTCATACTTATAAAGTTATGGAGTGTAGTGAATATTTGTGTCATAAGCTCCATTTGTCAAAAGAAGATAGTGATTTAGCTTCACTCATTGCTTTGCTTCATGATATTGGACGTTTTGAACAATGGATGAGATATCAAAGCTTTGCTGATCATAAAACAATTGATCATGCCTTATTTTCTAGTCAGTTGCTGTTTGATGAAGGGCTTATTAGAGAGTTTATTGAGGATGATCAATATGATGATATTATTAAGCACGCTATTGAACAGCATAATCGTTATCAGGTAGAAGATGGTTTTGATGAGAAAACATTATTATTTATTCATTTAATAAGAGATGCAGATAAATTAGATAATTTTAGAGTAAAAGAAGAAGAAAAAATAGAGAATATATTATATGTATCTTTAGATGAGGTGAATCATGAGCAGATTTCTGAAAAAATTTATCAACAGTTTTCACAGCAACAGTTGATTTATGCTCCTGATCGACACACACATATTGATATGTGGTTATCTTATATTGCTTTTATTTTTGATTTGTATTTTCAAGAAAGTATTCAATATATTCAAGACAACCATTGGGTTGAACGCTCATTTCAACGTTTAAATCCTGTAGATTTTAAAGTGAATAAACAATATCAAACTTTAAAGCAGATTGCTTTAGATTATATACAAAAAAGGAGTGCAGTATGAATCATAAAAAAACAAGAAAAATGGTTTATTTAGCCCTGTTAAGTGCGATTGCGATTGTCTTACATACAGTAGAAGCAGCAATTCCTGTTCCTTTGCCAGTTGGTGCAAAGCTAGGGCTAGCTAATATTATTTCTTTAGTCGTTATTCATCTTTATGGTATTAAAGAAATGTTTATTGTGAATATATTTAGAGTTCTGGTTTCTAGTTTATTAACAGGTATTTTTATGCAGAATCCATTCTTTATTAGTTGTGGTGGTGTTTTTTTAAGCAGTTTAGCTTTAGCTATTATTTATAAATTTGTAAAACTACCAATGGTTTCTACATCTATTGTGTCAGCTATCTTTCATAATATTGGACAAGTCGCTGTTGTTGCTTTTATATTTTCATTTGCGGGTATCATGGTTTATGTTTTACCATTACTTATCACATCTATTCCAACAGGAATTTTAACAGGACTTGTTGCAATTGAGATTTTAAAACGTGTTAAAAAGGAACAATTTCAATAAAGTGAATCCAATTTGTTGGACACTTATTTAAATTTTGTTTTAAGCAGTTAATAAGGATTGATTCCTGTACTGAACAGGAGTTAATCCTTTTAATTTCTTGTACCTTGACATATATAATAATTCGATGTTATCTTGAAAATAATAAGTTGAATAATATTATAAAAATGGAATTTATCAAGGAGATGTACATGAGAGAATTATTTGATTTTATTGTTTTATTTTTCATATATATTTTTGTGTTCTATAGAAAATGGGAAGTACAAGGAAAAGATGTATTATTTATAAATACGATAATGTATATATACTTATCTTTTATATTATATCTGACTTTAATGCCTATATTAGTATCTTTACCATTTATATTTAATCATCCTTATGAATTGATGAACTTAGTTCCGTTTGTTGATGTAACAAATGGAAGAGGTGATTTTATCAGACAGGTAGTATTAAATATAGTCATGACCATTCCTTTTGGATTTTTATTACCATTAGTAAGAGAGAAAAAGATAAATTTATTGAACGTTATTTTCTATACTTTTCTATTAAGTTTAGGTATAGAAATCTTACAACCATTTATAAATGGTGTAAGATCATCTGATATAACTGATATAATAACAAATGTGACAGGAGGTATGATTGGATATATCTTATATTTATTATTCAAACCATTTGTAACTAAAATACTTCATTGTGTAAAAATGGGAGATGTTAATTAAATTAAAAAAATATTGATATGGAATCAGTAAATTTGAAACGGTTGATATGGAATCAGTCGTTTTTTATTTACAGACTTGTTATAATAGAGTGAGGAGGGTATTTATGGAAGAATATATTTTAGCAATTGATCAGGGAACGACAAGTACCAGAGCTATTTTATTTGATCAACATGGACATTTATGTCATATGCAACAAAGAGAATTTAAACAATATTTTCCTCATCCAGGATGGGTAGAACACGATGCTAAAGAGATATGGAACTCGGTCGTAGAAGTGGTTCAGGCATTGTTTACGATTGATAATATTCAGTCTTCACAGATCAAAGCTATTGGAATAACCAATCAAAGAGAAACAACGGTCGTATGGGATAAAACAACAGGAGAACCTGTTTATCATGCCATTGTCTGGCAATCACGTCAATCGCAGGATATTTGTGTTGAATTGATTGAAAAAGGTTATAGTCCTATGATTCAAGAAAAAACGGGATTAATTATTAATCCGTATTTTAGTGCCAGCAAAATCAAATGGATATTAGATCATATTGATTATGAACATAAGGATCAGTTATTATTTGGAACGATTGATACATGGCTGATCTGGAAATTGACTGGTGGAAAAGTACATGCGACAGATTATACCAATGCTTCAAGAACAATGTTATATAATATTCATGATTTAAAATGGGATGATGATTTATTAGCGTTATTTGATATTCCTAGAAGTATGTTACCAAAGGTGAAAGAATCTTCATGTATATATGGATACAGTGATGAAACGCAAATGAGTGGATTGCATTTTAGAGCACCTATCTGTGGAGTTGCAGGTGATCAACAGGCATCATTATTTGGGCATACTTGTTTTCAATCAGGAGATATCAAAAATACTTATGGAACAGGATGCTTTATTTTAATGAATACTGGTCATATGCCTGTAACATCAAATAATGGTTTATTGACAACAATTGCATGGGGACTTCATGGAGAAATCACTTATGCTTTAGAAGGGTCTGTTTTCATTGGCGGAAGTGTTATGCAATGGTTAAGAGATGGTCTTCATTTAATACAAAATGTTGGAGAAACAGAAGCTATGGCTCAATCTTTAAAGAATAATGAAGGTGTGTATCTCATCCCAGCATTTGTTGGGTTAGGCACGCCCTATTGGGAAAATGATGTCAGAGGAACAATCTTTGGCTTAACACGAGGAACTTCAAGAAATCATATTGTGCGTGCAGCTTTAGAGTCTATCGCTTTTCAAAGTTGCGATGTGATCGAAGTGATGAAACAGGAAACACATATTTCTTTAAAAAGTCTATCAGTAGATGGTGGAGCAACAAGTAATGCATTTTTAATGCAGTTTCAAAGTGATATGCTTCATATTGATATATTACAGCCACAAGTTAAAGAAACAACAGCCCTTGGAGCAGCATATTTAGCTGGTTTAGCTATAGGTTTTTATAAAAGTCAGGATGATATCAAGAAAAATCATCACTTTGCTCAAGTATATCATCCAGTCATGAATCAACAAGAAGCTTTACAATATTATAAGCAGTGGCAAAAAGCAATTGCAGCAACATGTGTATTTAAGTAGGAGGGTTTTATGAAAGCAAAAAGAATTGTGGCTTTGACTTTATTAACATGTTTATTGATGGGATGTCAGCAAGCCGATAAAACAGCTAAAAACGATCAGTCAACTGTTGAATTGATTCAAACTGATGATAACTGGGGAATTGCTTTGTCTTCGACAGATGTCAGCAATACAGGCTTAACATTGATTTGTAGCCAAAATGGTGGAGAGATCACAGGTGAACTTCAAACAGGTGAAAAATACTGGATTGAAGAAAAGGTAGATGGAAAGTGGCAGGAACTTTCAACACCAGAAAAACCTATTTGGCAAGATTTGTCTTATACCATTAAAATGCAAAACTTAACACAATGGGATATTCAATGGAGTGACCTTTATGGGACATTACCACAAGGAGAATATCGCATTGGTAAGGAAATACAGGATTTTCGTGGTGGCAGTGACTATGATGAAAAAGCTTATTATGCTGAGTTTGTGATTGAATAGAAGTTTACGCTAGATGTTAAAGAACACATTTATGACTAGAAAATGAAAAAACATGACTTCAAAGTCATGTTTTCATTTTAGCGGACACCGCCTCCGCCACCACCAGAGAAGCCACCTCCGCCTCCTGCAAATGATGATGAACCGCCACCACCACTTGCAGCTATAGAAGCATCATGTGAAGCTTTCATACTGTTGTGTGAGAACATATGAACCATATGCATTGTATAAATCGTATCTAATTGTGATTGTTCATTGAAGGTTGGACATAATCTTCCTAATTGTTCCTGAACTTTATCGGCAATCTGTAAAATAGAAGCAAAAATGAGATATTCTTCCCATAACTTGACTTCAATGACTTCTTTTTCATCAATCATGCTCATTTCCTCTAAGAAAGTTTTTAAACCTATGATATGTTCCATTTCTTCTCTGATAGATGCATCATAAGTATCAGTGCTATGTGAGAATCTGATTTTTAAAAATGATGTATATGTTGTTTCTAATGTTAATAAATGTTGTTCTCTTAATTCATTTTCAATATATTCATCAATGCTTTCAAACCATTCATCAATTTTTTCATAATTTTCTTTGCACCACGATTCAAACTCATCTGTTTCTAAGACCTGATTAGAACCAGCTGCCTGTCTAAAAAATTGAAATAACTTTTTCTCTAATGGATGTGTAATAGGAATATCGTTATTTAAATCTACTGAATAGCCTTCTTTTTTAAAGAAGAGAAATTGTTTGACTTCTTCTTTTTGAAATTCAATATAGTTTTCTTTAATCCATCTTAATAGAATAGCAGCAATCAGGCCATCACGATCTTGATCAGTAATCAAACCTAATTTTTTAGCATAGTAATAGAATTGAAATAAATCTTTTTGACAAGGAATGTCTCTAAACATTGGTGGTTCATGATTTAATGGAATATGATCGTTGAATTGAAAATCAACACGACCTCTTGTATAAGCCACAATCAATATGACGACAACTGCACCAATCAATCCTATCACTGCAAAGACAATAGCGATAATCATCGCAGTATTATCTTTATACATAAAAGAGTTGTAATAATCTCCCTGATCATAAAATTCGTCTTCATATTCACTGCCATCAATCGCATCTTCTAATATCTTTTGAAAAGATTGATCATTCACATGAGCGTTTGTAAATGTTTCATTATCAATCTGCATCAATAATTGCATCTTAGCACCTTCAGGTACAGCACTTTGTGTTTCCATAATGACATCACCATGATCAAAATAGACAACACCCTGATATCCAAAAGCCCAGATTTTCGCATTGTTTTTGTTGAAATCATGTGATGATGAAACAGTGATTTTGACATGTTGAGGTTCTAACTCCATTTCTGAAAAGAAAGCATAGTTAAATCCTTGAGTGTCCTGATATTGTTGAACAAAATTGGCTATATCATATTCAAATGTATAAGTTCTTCGTCCATACTCACCAATACCAAAGCAGAGTTCATAGCGATCACCATCTTGAATCATCCCACATTTGCCATCTTTGTCTTCTTTATCAAGATCAACATCCCATTCACCAATATTTTGATAACGATTGCCTTGATCATCAACAACATTAAAATTCGATATATGAGAATCTCCCATATTATCAAAAACTTTATAAATTTCTGTTCCCTCTTCAATATTGATATCCCAAATTTCCTGCACATGTGCACTTCCATCATTATTTAAAGTTGTATGGATAGAGATGTCATTTAAATGGGTATCAGCTCCATAAACCAAAGAAGATAACGATGGTATGAGAATAAGTAGTAAAGAAAATATCAGACATATTTTCTTTTTCATATTAAAATTTCACCTCAGGAATCTCTTTATCATTTTCATTAATTTCAAAGTAATCAAATCTTTCAAAATGAAATAGACTAGCAATTATGCTAGAAGGGAACATCTCTAACTTATTTGTATAACTATAAACGGAATCATTATAGAATTGTCTAGCAAAACTGATTTTATCTTCAGTTTGTGTCAATTCGTTTTGTAAACTGACAAAGTTTGTGTTCGCCTTTAAATCAGGATAAGCTTCACTAATTGCCATAATCTTATTTAAGGCCTGTGTCAATTCTCCCGCTGCTTCCATTTGTTCACTTGGAATAGAAGCGTTCATATATGTGTTTCTGGCTTGCATGACACTATCCAAAGTTTCCTTTTCATGTTTGGCATAACCTTTGACAGTTTCAACTAAATTAGGAATCAAATCAGCACGTCTTTTTAAGACAACATCAATTTGTGCCCAATTTGTTTTCACTTTATTTTTTTCTCTCACTAAGGCATTATATGAGACAATCACATATAATACCAAAACAACAATGAGAATACCTACTATTATTAATATCATAATCCTTTCCTCCTATAACAACATTATATACTATTCTTTGATGAAAATTGTAAATTTTTTGTTAAATCATCAGATAAATAGAATTGTTTTATGGAATATTTATTTCAAAAAAGTAGATAAGTGTTTGATCTTATCTACTTGGTTTTGTCCAGTTTTCTTTTTTTATACCATAAATAATACCAATAGTATCAGCTAAGAACCAGCCAATAGGAATAGCCCACCATATTGCAACAGTACCTAATATTGGCGCAAAGATATATGCTAAAACGACTCTTGTTCCTAAAGAGGCAATTGTTAAAACAACAGAAATGCCAGGCTTTCCAACACCACGGTAATAGCCATAGAGTAAAAATAAGCATCCAATTCCTAAATAACACATACCTTCAATCTGCAAGTATTCAACACCTTGACGAATAATTTCAACTTCTTCAGGATGAATGAAAATCAGCATGAGTGTAGGTGCAAAAATATAGACAATTAAAGAAATGAAAATACAGAAAATACCAGAAATCAGGATAGCTGATTTAAGCCCTTTGTGGATACGTTCTGGTAGGTTGGCACCTTGATTTTGAGCGATGAAGGTTGAAAAAGCATTGCCAAAATCCTGAACAGGCATATAGGCAAAAGAGTCAATCTTCACAGCTGCCGCAAAAGCAGACATAGTGATAACACCAAAACTATTGACTAATCCCTGAATCATCAAAATACCAAAGTTCATAACAGATTGCTGGATGCATGTTAATAATGAATAATCTTTAATCTTTTTGATAATGTCTTTATCAAAATAGCAGTGTTGTCGTGTTGGTAATAAATCTTTTTGTTTGATGAAAACATAAATCATAATACCAAAACCACTCACCGCTTGCGCAATAATTGTCGCAAGGGCAGCACCACTGACTCCCATATGAAAAGAGACAATGAAATAAACGTCTAAAATAATATTGATGATGGTTGCAATCGCAAGAAAATAAAGAGGCACTTTAGAATTTCCTAATGCTCTTAATAAAGAAGCAAAATAATTATAAAGAAAAGTAAAAAAGAAACCGATAAAGATAATAAATAAGTAATCATAACTTTGTTGATAGATATCTTGGGGAATATTCATAAAATGTAAAATAGGATGAATAAAAATGAGACATAATATTTCTAGAATGACTGTAAAAATCATAATGCCAATAAAAGAAATAAAAAAAGAAGTTTTCATTTTATCTATTTGTTGACCACCATAATACATTGAAAATAAGATTCCACTTCCCATACATAACCCTAGAATAACAGATGTTAAAAAGGTCATTAAAGTAAAAGAAGATCCTACAGCAGCTAAAGCATTGGAACCAAGAAATTGTCCAACAATGAAGGTATCTGCGACATTATAGAACTGTTGAAGAAGATTCCCAATAATCATCGGTATCGCAAAGAAAATTAATGATTTGGTAATAGAACCATGTGTTAACTGATTATTCATAAAAACCCCTATAAATTATGAAGAATGAGATCAGACATTGTATGGGCATATTCTTCCATAGATTCAAAATTTTCATTTTGAAGCCATTCTCTTAATAATATCATAAAGCCACCAATGAATATATGAAGTCTTCTTTTGGTTTCTGGAGAAAGAGAAAACTCCTGTTGTAATTCTTGAATCATTGCATCTCTCATTTCATTATAAAATTCAAATGTAAAATCCTGATTAGATAAAATACAGTATGTTTCATAGTCATTCTTTAAAATATCTAAAATTTTCATTAATAATGTATTGAGCTGTTCAACTAATGTCAGCTTATGATTTTTACGTGTAAAATATAAAATCTGTTCAATGAATTCACGTTGAAAACTCTCTAGTAAATCCTTTGTATCTAAATAATGGGCATAGAATGTCCCACGACTAATATTGGCTTCATGAATAATATCAGTGACTGTCACTTTGCTGGCAGGTTTTTCTTTTAAAAGATCAATAAAAGCTTTTTTTATTAATAATTTTGAACGTGTTGCGTTACGATATTCAGTTCTCATTCAAATCCCCTCCTTCAATATTGGACAGTTTGAACCAATGTGTCTAATATTGTATAAATCATGAATATGTGTACATTGTATACATATTTTAAATCTATTATAATATATTTAAATAAGAAAAGTATATAAGAATTTCACAATATACTCAAAAAGGAGGAGAGCTTATGATGAATTTTTATCGCTTGAACCATCGTCTACAACAGATGACTTTAAAGATTTTACAGAATCTTTGTCATCGTCATGATATTGTAATTGGAGATGGAGATTTAAAGATTATTTTACATCTCATTCAAGATAATCCTCACACAGTCTTAAATGATGAGTATACACCTATCTTATTGTCAGAAATATCTCAAAAAACAAGTCGTGAAACTTGTTTGAATTTTAAACCACTTTTAGATGAGAATTATTTACTTCAAGAGATAGAATAGCCACCAAACAGGTGGTTTTTTTATAGCCACCAAACAGGT
Source organism: Massilimicrobiota sp. An105 (assembly GCF_002161155.1). Lineage (NCBI taxonomy): Bacteria > Bacillati > Bacillota > Erysipelotrichia > Erysipelotrichales > Erysipelotrichaceae > Massiliimicrobium > Massilimicrobiota sp. An105. Next base: position 62,483 of record NZ_NFLY01000006.1, on the reverse strand, counting down.
GGTTTTTTTATTGTTTCATCAATCATAAAATGATAGAATGTCCTGTGGGTGAGAGAATATATGAAAACAATTGCAATTGTCGCAACTGGTGGAACGATTGCTGGGAGAGGACAGATAGGAAAAGCTGTAGCCTACCATGCAGGAGAAATGGATGTTAATGAAATTATTGAATCTATTCCAATGTTAAATCAAGTTGCACATATTAAAGAATATCAATTAATGAATGTAGATAGTAATGAGATGACACCACAAAGATGGATTATGTTGTCACGTCAGATTAATGAACTGGTTGAACGTGATGATATTGATGGTATTGTGGTGACTCATGGAACAGATACTTTAGATGAAACGGCTTATTTTTTGAATTTGACATTACATACATCTAAACCAGTTGTTGTGACAGGGGCTATGCGTCCTGCCACAGCAACCAGTGCTGATGGGCCTTATAATTTATATCAGGCTGTTTGTCTGGCAGCTAATGATGAAGCCTATAATCAGGGTGTCATGGGACTTTTTTCGAGTACGATATATTCGGGTAGAGATATCCAAAAAGTCAATAATTTTAAGGTAGATGCTTTTGAACAAAAGGCATTTGGATGTTTGGGTTATATGCAAGACCATGAAGTTCATTTCTTTTCAAAAACATTTAAAAAACATACTCTTCAATCTCTTTTTTCTAGCCAAAATTATAATGACTTACCAGCAGTAGGAATTGCTTATTTTTATGCGGGTGCAAGTCATGAAATTCTCTATTCATTAGCTTTAAATCATCAAGGAATTATATTAACAGGATCGGGAAGTGGGAATTATAGTCAGGACTGGTTACATGCGATTGAAGATTTATCAAAACAGGGCATTATTTTTGTCCGTTGTTCAAGAGTGTCACAAGGTATTGTTTTTGATGATGAAGTGTTTGATCCTCATCATTGTTGTATACCTGGAAATACTTTAACACCACAAAAAGCCAGAGTTTTATTAATGCTGGCATTAACATATACACATGATCGTCAAAGAATTAAGGAGTTTTTTAATGAATACTAAACGCAAAGGTATTATTTTTACAATGATTGCCACTATTCTTTTTGGAGTAACACCAGCTATTGGGAAAATGACATATGCAATGGGGAATAATGGTATACAATTGGCTTTTTTAAGACATTTATTTGTCTTGCCGTTATTTTTATTTATTGTTCTTTATCAGGGAAAATCATTACGATTGAATCGTCAGCAGCTTTTAGATGTTTTCAAAGTAGGCTTTTTTGGAAATACATTGACAATTGTCTTATTGTATTCATCTTATGAATATATAGGAGTAGGAAGTGCAACGGTTCTACACTTTTTATATCCATTGTTTGTATGCTGTATGAATTTTTTGTTTTATCAGCAAAAACTCAACAAGCAACAGATTTTATGTCTTGTTTTAGCCATCCTAGGTATTTTCTGTTTTATGGATTCATCTGCATCTTCTTTATTAGGCGCTTTATTAGCAATTTTATCAGGTGTTTTCTTTGCTTATTATATGGTGGGTATGGATCATTCTTCGATTCGTTATATGAGTCCCTATGTTTTTAATTTTTATCTGGTCGTTATGAATACGATCGTGATACTGATTTTAGCCATGGTATTGGGACGTATTCATATCATGCCAATAGAAGCATATATTTTATCAGCTGTTGTTGCTGTGCTGACATCTTTAATTGGTGTTGTTTTACTACAAAAAGGTATTTATTGTTTAGGGGCATCTTTAACGGCTATTTTATCAACTTTAGAGCCTATCACAAGTATTGTTGTTGGTGTTTTATGGTTGAATGAAGGATTAACATTATTGAAAGTAATAGGATGTATACTTGTTTTATTATCGACTTTTATCTTAGTGAAAAGTCAAAATCAAGAAGGAGAATCTTAAATGAGAATGGATGAACTGATGAATGATTTATCTAAGCAATCATCATTTTTACTTGCTATTGATGGGATGAGTGGCAGTGGTAAAACAACTTTAGCTCAAAGTTTACAAGAAAAATGGCATGCACATGTTTTTCATATGGATGATTTCTTTTTGCCATTAGAAATGCGTACACCACAAAGGTTACAGCAACCTGGTGGTAATGTGCATTATGAACGCTTTTTAGAAACGGTCTTAAAACCTTTATCTTTACAACAATCTGTTTTTTATCAGCCTTTTGACTGTCAGACGATGTCATTTCAAACAGTTCAGGAAATACCGTATTCACCCTTTAACATTATTGAGGGGAGCTATGCATTACATCCTTCTTTACAACGTTATTATACGCATGGAATTGTTTTAAAGATTTCGCCACTTACGCAAAAAGAACGTTTATTCAAAAGAAATCCTGAAAAAATAGATCAGTTTATTCATCGCTGGATTCCGATGGAAAATCAATATTTTGATGCTTTTGATATTTTTGAAAAGTACCCTGTTTTAGAACGATGACATATTTGATCACGCTATACATATAATATATGGGTGATATAGTGATTTTAAATGAAGCAGAAATGCAAATAGGATTATCCTTTATTTTACAGTCAGTTTTAAAAAAGTATGATGTTGTTTTACAGGAAATGAATTTGAAAATAAAAGAAGATCATCTCTTGATGACATCAGTTGTTTTGTATAATCAATATCATGTTGATGTTTTGTGTGAGTTCAATTTGAAATATGAAAATCAGCACTTTGTATTTGAAAATATTCAAGGCAAGGTTGAATATTTATTTTTACAGTTTCCTATTATGAGTTTTCTGAAGTCTTTTTTACAAGACTCACATATCATTTGGAAAGATAACCAGATTCAATATGAGATTGATTTACCTATTGAAAGTTTAAATCTAGAAGATGGACAATTACAAGTTATACTAAAAAACAATCAAAGTGTTTCACCTTGATTGTTTTTTAATACTTCATCAATCAATCCATAATCTAATGCATCATAGGCATTCATAAAATAGTCACGATCAGTATCTTTTTTAATACGACGTAAGGGTTGATTGGTCATTTGAGATAATAAGCGATTGAGCTTTTCTTTTTGTTTTAATATATGACGGGTAGAAATTTCAATATCACTGGCTTGACCTTGTGCTCCACCTAGAGGCTGATGAATCATAATTTCACTATTTTCTAATGCATAGCGTTTTCCTTTTTTTCCAGCAGCTAATAAAAAAGCACCCATACTGGCTGAAAGACCAATACTGATGGTTGAGACATCACATTTTACAAAATTCATCGTATCGAAGATAGCTAAACCAGCGGAAACACTGCCACCTGGAGAATGAATATACATATCAATATCAGCCTGACTGTCCAATGATTCAAGATAGAGAAGCTGACTGACAATGGAGCTTGCCATCTCATCATTAATTTCACCACAGAGCATAATAATGCGATCTTCTAATAATCTTGAGAAAATATCATAAGCATATTCTTTAGAATTCTTTTTTAATATCACAGTGGGTATAAAATGCATAAGTGTACCTCCATAATTCATTATAGAGAAATTTGTGTTGGATTATTCATAGAAAATTGATTTTTTCTTGCGTTAATATTGAGTTAAGCGAAGTTAAAAAACGAGAAAAGATTTTCATTCTTGTGAAAAAAATTATATAAAGCGCACAACTTTTATTGATTTCTTTGGGTTTGTGGACTATAATATAGACATAAATTATTAGTAAGGAGGATGTCATAAAAATGGCAGTAAAAGTAGCAATTAACGGTTTTGGACGTATCGGACGTCTAGCATTTAGACAAATGTTTGGAGCTGAAGGATATGAAGTTGTTGCAATCAACGACTTAACAGATCCTAAAATGTTAGCACACTTATTAAAATATGATTCAGCTCAAGGTAAATATGCTTTAGCTGATACAGTAGAAGCTAAAGAATCTTCAATCGTAGTAGATGGAAAAGAAATCGAAATCTACAAAGAAGCAGATGCTTCTAAATTACCTTGGGGAGAATTAGGAGTAGATGTAGTATTAGAATGTACAGGTTTCTATACTTCTAAAGCTAAATCTCAAGCTCATATTGATGCAGGAGCTAAAAAAGTTGTTATTTCTGCACCAGCTGGAAATGATTTACCAACTGTTGTATTTGGTGTAAACGAAGGAACATTAACTGCTGATGATACAATTATTTCAGCTGCATCTTGTACAACTAACTGTTTAGCACCTATGGCTAACGCATTAAACAAATTAGCACCAATCAAATCTGGTATCATGTTAACAGTACACGCTTATACTGGTGACCAAATGGTATTAGATGGACCTCATAGAAAAGGTGACTTAAGAAGAGCACGTGCTGCTGCAGTTAATATCGTGCCTAACTCAACTGGAGCTGCAAAAGCTATCGGTTTAGTTATCCCTGAATTAAATGGAAAATTAATCGGTTCTGCTCAACGTGTACCAGTTCCTACTGGATCTACAACTATCTTAACTTCAGTTGTTGAAGGTGAAGTTACTGTAGAACAAGTTAACGAAGCTATGAAAGCAGCTGTAACTCCATCATTTGGATACACTGAAGAACAATTAGTATCTTCAGATATTATTGGAATGACTTATGGTTCATTATTTGATGCAACTCAAACTATGGTTAAAGCATTAGATAACGGAACTACTGAAGTTCAAACTGTTGCTTGGTATGACAACGAAAATTCTTATACTTCTAACATGGTTAGAACTATTAAATATTTCGCTGAATTAACTAAATAATTTAGAAACTTCTTGGGAGTACATTGTATTCCCAAGATTTTTTTATGTCAAAAGACGATTTGATTCTTGTGTCAAATGTATGACAGATATTTTTTATCATATATTTTGAAAGATAAAATGATATATAGTAAGATAATACCTAAAGAAAAGAGGTGTTAAAACATGAATACATCTGTTTTGATTGGTATTATGATACCATTTATTGGGACAACATTAGGTGCAGCCTGTGTTTTCTTTATGAAACAAAAAATGGATAATCGTGTTCAAAAAGTTCTGCTGGGATTTGCTTCTGGAGTGATGATTGCGGCTTCAGTCTGGTCACTTTTGATTCCGGCTTTAGATATGTCAGCAAGTTTAGGAAAATTATCTTTTATACCTGCGGCAGTTGGTTTTTTATTGGGAATTTTCTTTCTATTATTTTTAGATCGTACTATTCCACATATGCATTTGGATCATCAGGTAGAAGGAAAGAAATCGCACTTGCAACGTACAACAATGTTAATTTTAGCAGTCACAATGCATAATTTTCCTGAAGGGATGGCAGTTGGAGTTGTTTTTGCAGGAGCCTTGATGGGCAATAGCGATGTTTCTATTGCTGGGGCTATTGCCTTATCATTGGGTATTGCGATACAGAATTTTCCAGAAGGGGCTATTATTTCTATGCCATTAAAAAGTGAAGGAGTGTCTAAAGGAAAAGCTTTTCTGTATGGGATGTTATCTGGGATTGTTGAACCTATGGGTGCTATATTAATGATTGTCCTGTCACAGTTTTTTGTACCGATCTTGCCTTATCTTTTATCGTTTGCCGCTGGCGCAATGGCATATGTCGTTGTAGAAGAGCTGATTCCTGAAGGTTCGCAAGGGACACATTCAAATATTGCGACGATTGGCTTTGCGATTGGTTTTGTCATCATGATGATATTAGATGTAGCATTGGGATAGTGAAGTGTGATATAATGATATAAATTGATATGAGGTGACAAAAATGGACTTGCATGAATCAGGTGAAATGTATTTAGAAACGATATTAATCTTAAAGAATCAAAATGAATATGTTCGTTCTATTGATATTGCACATACTATGGATTTTTCTAAACCAAGTGTATCACGTGCAATTAAACTTTTAAAAGAATCTCAATTGATTGTTGTAGATGATAAGGGATATATTGATTTTACTGATGAAGGACGTCGTATTGCAGAAAAAGTGTATGGCCGTCATCAGATTTTAACAGAGTTCCTTGTTTCTATTGGTGTAAGTGTTAAACAGGCCGAAGAAGATGCTTGTCGTATTGAACATATTATTAGTGACGAAACACAACAATGTATTCAAAACTTTTTAAAGAAGCAGTCTTAGGATTGCTTTTCTTTGTTTGTAGAAAAAAAGGGTTTATGAGTTAAAAATAATTGTCATCTATGATAGAATAAAAAAACGAGGTGTATGTATGGACGATTTTCAGTTCGAATATGATCAAAAAAAGAAAACAAGATTAAAAAAAGGACCTATCTATATGATGGCTTGTATTTTATGTCTGGTGATTGGAGGTGTTGGTGGTTATTTTATTCATGACTTCCAGTCCAATCGTTATGGCACTGATAGTGATGTCTATAATGAAATTGCGCAAATTATTGAAAATGATTTTTTAGATACAAGTGATAATGATACAAGTTTACAGGAACGTATGCTAAATGGAATGGTTTTAGCATTAGGAGATCCTTATTCTTCATATTTATCATTGGAACAGTCACAGGAATTAGGAACATCTATTAATGGGACTTTTGAAGGTATAGGGATTACGTATACAATGGTAGATGATGGTGCTATTGTGTTGGATGTGTATCAAAATACGCCAGCTCAAAAAGCAGGTATACAAAAAGGAGATATTATTACGCACATTGAAGGAACTTCAATCGCTGGATATACATCAGATAAAGTTAAAGAAATGATACAGGGTGAAAGTCAGAGTCAAGTTGCTTTACGTCTATTAAGAGATGGAAAAAGTCAAAATCTAACAGCAACACGTCAAAATGTGGATACATCAATTGCTTCTTCTATTATGACTGTAAACCAACAGAAAGTTGGTTATGTGAGAATTGTGACTTTTGGTGAAAATATTCATGAAGTTATTGAAACGAAGCTGCAAGATATGAAATTACAAAAAATCAACCACATTATCATTGATTTAAGGGATAATAGTGGAGGTTATTTGAATGCCGCCCAAGAGATTCTTGATTTATTTGTGCCAGAAGGACAAACATTATTTTCTCTTCAGGATAAAGATGGCAAAACGGAAGAATATAAAGCAACCAGTCGGGAAAAATATGTATTTGAACATGGCTATATTTTAGTGAATCAGCAAACTGCCAGTGCTTCAGAAGTTTTAAGTGCAGGTTTGAAAGAGAATTTAGATTATCAATTGATTGGTGAAACGACTTATGGTAAAGGTGTTGCACAAACACAAGTGACTCTTTCTAATTCATCTGTATTGAAATACACTCATGAAAAATGGTTAACCCCTCATGGAACATGGATCAATGGCACAGGATTAGAACCAGATTATGTCATTGATGAAACTAATATCCATGATTTTCATGTAGGTGAAATGAAACAATCTTATCAATATGATGATGTTGATGATAATATTCAATATATGCAGGAAATGCTTCAAGAATTAGGTTATTCATTAGATCGTCAGGATGGATATTTTTCACATCAGACAACAACAGCTTTAGAAGCATTTGAAAAAGATTATGCTTTAAAACAGGATGGTATTTATTCTCAAAATGATCGTTTAATTCTTTTAAGTGCTTTAACATATCATTTGTATCAAGAAAAAGAGGATGTTTATCTACAAAAAGTGAATCAATTGATTCAATAGGGAGGTGCTAAAATGGAACAATTTAAATTAGTTTCCAAATATTCACCAATGGGTGATCAACCAGCAGCTATTCAACAGCTGGTTGATGGAATACGTGCTGGAAAAAAGGAACAGGTTTTACTGGGAGGAACGGGAACAGGAAAAACATTTACTGTTTCTAATGTTATTGCTCAGGTGAATAAACCAACACTGGTATTAGCCCATAATAAAACTTTAGCTGGACAATTATATTCAGAATTAAAAGAATTTTTTCCTGAAAATCGTGTGGAATATTTTGTTTCTAACTTCGATTTTTATCAGCCAGAAGCTTATATTCCAAAAAGTGATACATACATAGATAAAAATGCAAAAACAAATTATGAAATAGAAATGTTGCGTTCAGCAGCCATGAATTCTTTATTAGAAAGAAGAGATACGATTGTCGTTGCATCAGTGGCTTCTATTTATGGTTTAGGAAATCCTGAACAATATAAAGAAATGATTTTCTCATTACGTGTCGGTCAGGAAATTGATCGTCGCGAACTCTTAACTTATCTTGTAGATCGTCAATACCAAAGAAATGATATCGAACAGTCAAAAGGGACGTTCAGGGTACGTGGTGATGTCATTGAAATTGTACCTGGACATACAGAAAGCTGGCTGATTCGTATAGAGCTTTTTGGTGATGAAGTGGAAGGAATCAGTGAGGTAGATCCTTTGACTGGTAAAGTCTTGAGTCGTTATAAAACATATACGATTTATCCGGCTTATGGCTATGTCACAAAAAAGGAACAAATGTTACATGCCTGTGATACGATTTCCGAAGAACTTCAAGACCGTTTACAATATTTTAAGGATGCTATGAAACCACTGGAATATGAACGTCTAGATCAGCGTACACGTCACGATATTGAAATGTTAAGAGAAGTAGGGATGTGTCCAGGAATTGAAAATTATTCACGTCATATTGATGGACGAAAAGCAGGACAACGTCCTTATACTTTAATTGATTATTTTCCAGATGACTTTTTAATGATTGTTGATGAAAGTCATGTGATGTTACCACAGGTCAGAGGTATGTTTAATGGTGATCGCAGCCGTAAAGAAACATTGGTTGAATATGGTTTCCGTTTACCAAGTGCCTTGGATAATCGACCATTGCGTTTTGAAGAGTTTGAAAAGATTATTAATCAGGTGATTTATGTTTCGGCAACGCCAGGTGACTATGAATTAGAAAAAACACATGGTGAATATGCAGAACAGATTATTCGCCCAACAGGTTTGTTGGATCCTATTATTGATGTTCGTCCAACAAAAAATCAGATTGATGATCTGATTGATGAAATTCATGAACGTATTGATAAAAAAGAGAGAGTTTTAATTACAACACTTACAAAACGTATGGCTGAAGATCTTAGTGCTTATTTAAAAGAAGTAGGGTTAAAAGTCGCTTATTTACATTCAGATACAAAAACATTAGAACGTACTGAAATTTTAAGAGATTTAAGACTTGGAAAATATGATGTACTGGTGGGAATTAACCTGTTAAGAGAAGGGTTGGATTTACCTGAAGTATCTCTAGTTTGTATTTTAGATGCGGATAAAGAAGGGTTCTTAAGAAGTGAACGTTCATTAATTCAGACGATTGGACGTGCGGCCAGAAATGCGAATGGAAAAGTGATTATGTATGGTGATCATATAACAGAATCTATGCAAAAAGCGATTGATGAAACAAATCGTCGTCGTGAAATTCAAGAAGCCTATAATAAAGAACATCATATTATTCCACAGACTATTCATAAAGAAATTCATGATTTAATTCAAGGTAAAGAAACAATGGAAGAAGCTTCTTCATTATTACAAAAAGGTAAAAAAGCACCTCAAAAAGCAAAGAAGAAACTGATTGCAGATCTAGAAAAAGAAATGAAAGAAGCTGCGAAAGTGCTTGATTTTGAAAGAGCTATGGAATTAAGAGATATTATTATGGAACTTAAAGGTGAAAAGTAATGAAAATAGATGCTTTGGCTCAAGAGATTTTTGATGATATGATCGCTCATGGTGGAAAAGTTTATATTGTCGGTGGATCTGTTCGTGATGAAATCTTAGGACGTTATGATCAGCATGATGTAGATGTAGAAGTCTATCATTTAAGTTATGAAAAACTGTGTGCTATTTTACAAAAATATGGTCATGTTCATACATTTGGAAAATCTTTTGCGATTGTTCAGTTAGAAGAGCTTCCTCATTATGACTTTGCCTTACCTCGACAGGAAACAAAAACTGGTCACAAGCATCAGGATTTTGAAGTGATGATTGATCCTGATTTACCATTAGAAAAAGCTGTTTTGAGGCGTGATCTGACAATGAATGCACTCATGTATGATTACTTAGAACAACGTGTCATTGATTTATGTGGTGGTTTATCAGATATTGATCAGCATATCATTCGTTGTGTGGATCCTGAACATTTCATGGAAGATCCTTTGCGTGTTTTAAGAGTGGCACGTTTTGTCGCCCAATTTGAATTTCAAGTTGAAGAGAAGACTTTGAATCTATGTCGTTCTATGGCACAGTCACATATGCTGGATCATTTATCATATGAAAGAATTTATCAGGAGTATTGTCAAATCCTGATGGCACCACAACCATCATTAGGATTTATGTTTTTAAAAGATATAGGAGCTTTACCACCTTATTTACAGGCTCTGACAACAACGCATCAGCGTTTAGATTTTCATCCTGAAGATGATGTTTTCACGCACACGATGCTGGTTATAGATGTAGCCAGTCATGTGAAAAAGAAAACCGATCATCCTCTATGGTTTATGTGGGCATGTTTACTTCATGATATAGGGAAACCTTTGGTAACAACCAAAGAAGGACATGCGCCTAAACATAATGAAGCAGGTGTGCAGGTATTTCAAAATGTTCCAATCATCACATCTAAAAAAGAAAGACAATATATTTCCACAATGATCATGTATCATATGCATTTAATGAATATGTCACGTCATCATGCAAAGGATTTATCTTATTTAAGACTTTTAAAGAAGATTGATGGAAAAGTTTCTATGAATGATTTGATTTATATAAGCTGTTGTGATAAGTTAGGAAGGGGAAAAGTAGCTCAGGAACAATATGATGAGTTTTGGTTATATATTCAAGATAAGCAAAAACGTTTAGGTGTTCAAGCGCCATTGCCACTGATTCGTGGTGATGATTTATTAGCAAATGGTTTGACTTCAACACATTTATTTAAGCAGATGTTAGATGAAGCCTATGATTTGCAGTTGCAAGGTTTGAGTAAGGAAAAGATATTAAGGAGTTTGAGGAAGTATGAACAAAGATAAAATTATTATCAAAGGCGCAAGAGTTAATAATTTAAAAAATATAAATGTAGAAATTCCTCGAGATCAGCTTGTCATTATGACAGGATTATCTGGGAGTGGAAAAACATCACTGGCATTTGATACGATTTATGCGGAAGGACAAAGACGCTATGTTGAATCATTAAGTGCTTATGCCAGACAATTTCTAGGTGGTGTGGAAAAGCCTGATGTGGATAGTATTGATGGTTTATCACCGGCGATTGCGATTGATCAAAAGACAACATCAAATAATCCTCGATCAACAGTTGGAACAGTGACTGAAATTTTTGATTATTTAAGATTGTTATATGCCAGAGTTGGACATGCCTATTGTCCAACCCATCATGTGTTGATTGAATCACAGACAATTAAACAAATGGTTGATACAATTGATCAATATGAAGATGGAACAAAATTACAGGTTCTAGCAAGAATGTGTCGTAATCAAAAAGGGACACATAAGGATTTATTTGAACAATTAGTGAAAGATGGTTTTTTACGTGTCAAAGTGGATGGTGAAATGCGTCTTTTAGATGAAGATATTGTTTTGGATAAAAATAAAAAACATAATATTGATGTTGTAGTGGATAGAATTATTAAAAAGGAAGGATATCGCTCACGTTTAGCGGATTCTTTGGAAACAGGATTAAAATTAACTGGTGGGGAAGTTATTGTTGAAAACTTGAATGAAAAAACAGAAAAGCTTTTTTCTCAACATTTAGCTTGTCCATATTGTGGATTTAGTGTTCCTAAATTAGAACCACGTTTATTTTCTTTTAATAACCCATTGGGTGCCTGTCCAGATTGTAAAGGGATTGGTGTAAAAAATGAAGTTGATAATGATTTATTGATTCCTGACTGGTCATTAAGTATTAATCAGGGAGGAATTCGTTATTTCAAAACATCAGTAGGAACTGATCGTATTGAATGGCAGAGATTTCTTGTTTTATGTCGAGAATATCATATTGACTTAGATAAACCGCTTAAAGATTTTAGTAAGAAAGAATTAGATATTATTTTATATGGTTCTGATAAACCTATTACATATACATTACAGTCAAGTTCAGGAAATGTTTCTCAAACGACAAAACCAATCGAAGGTGTGAAAACACTGATTCAAAGACGTTATGAAGAAACAACTTCTTCATGGTCAAAAGAATGGTATGCTTCATTTATGGCTGAACATACATGTCCAACATGTCAGGGAAAAAGATTGAATGAACAAGTTTTAAGTGTACAGGTGGGTGGATTAAATATCAGTGAATTTACTGATATGTCTATTGAAAAAGCACTTGATTTTGTACAGAATTTAAAACTGAATGAAACAGAAACAAATATTGCACGTCTGATTATTAAGGAAATTAAAGATCGTTTAACATTCTTAAATGATGTAGGATTAGGTTATCTAACATTATCAAGACGTGCTGGTGGTTTGTCTGGAGGAGAAGCACAACGTATCCGTTTAGCGACACAAATTGGTTCACGTTTAACAGGGGTTCTTTATGTATTAGATGAACCATCTATTGGTTTACATCAACGTGATAATGAAAAATTAATTAAAACGTTATGTAATATGCGTGATTTAGGCAATAGTGTGATTGTTGTAGAACATGATGAAGATACGATGCGTGCTTCTGATTATATTATTGATATTGGGCCAGGTGCTGGAGTTCATGGTGGTCAGGTTGTCGCAGCAGGAACACCTGAAGAAGTCATGAAGAATCCCCATTCTATCACTGGAAAATATCTTTCAGGAGAATATAAGATTCCAGTTCCATCAAAGCGACGCAAAGGGAATGGATTATATATTGAAGTAAAAGGTGCTAAGGAAAATAACTTAAAAAATATTAATGTTAAATTTCCACTTGGAAAATTCATCTGTGTAACGGGTGTATCAGGAAGTGGAAAATCAACATTGGTGAATGAAGTTTTATGTAAAGCCATGCGTGCAAAACTTTATCATTCTAAAGAAAAACCAGGAAAACATAAAGAAATTCTTGGTTTAGAAAATGTAGATAAAGTCATTGAAGTCTCACAAGATCCGATTGGACGTACACCACGTTCTAATCCTGTGACTTATACAGGTGTCTTTGATGATATTCGTGAATTGTTTGCGAAAACACCTGAAGCAAAAATGCGTGGATATGATAAAGGACGTTTTTCATTTAATGTCAAGGGTGGACGTTGTGAAGCGTGTCAAGGTGATGGTGTCAAACGTATCAGTATGCATTTTTTACCTGATGTTTATGTACCTTGTGAAGAATGTGGTGGTAAACGCTACAATGAAGAAACATTACAGGTGACTTATAAAGATAAGACTATCTATGATGTCTTAGAGATGACCATTGAAGATTCTTTAACATTCTTTGATAATTTACCACGTATTCGTTCTAAGCTTCAAACGATTTATGATGTAGGACTTGGTTATATAAAACTTGGTCAAAGCGCCACAACATTATCTGGTGGAGAAGCGCAGCGTGTGAAGCTTGCCAGTGAATTACAAAAGAAAGCAACAGGAAAAACAGTATATATTTTAGATGAACCAACAACTGGTTTACATAGTCATGATGTAGCACGTCTGATTGAAGTTTTAAATCGTATTGTTGAACAGGGTGATACTGTGATTGTGATTGAACATAATCTTGATGTGATTAAAGTTGCTGATCACATTATTGATTTAGGATTGGAAGGTGGCGACAATGGTGGTACAATTGTAGTATCAGGAACGCCAGAAAAAGTCGCAGCATGTCAAAAAAGTCATACAGGACGTTTCTTGAAAATGGTCTTAGAGTAGGAGGAAATACATGGGAAAGTCAGTGAAAATCAAAGATTTATTGAAACCAGCTTTATTTCATCAGATATCAGGTGATGAATCAGCTTTGGAAAGAGAAGTCTTTGTGCCAGAAATGAATCGACCAGGATTTGAATTGGCAGGATTTTTTAAACATACAGATTTTAGAAGAATTATATTATTTGGAGAAAAAGAAATTTCTTTCGTTAAAGAAATGAGCAAAGAATCACAACTTGCATGTTTTTCTAAATTAGCCAATGATGAAACACCTTGTATCATTATTGCGAAAGGATATTCATGTCCAGAAATTTTGAAAAATATTGCAATCAAGAGAAATTTTCCAATTTTTGAAACAACACAGGCGACAGGACGTGTTTCCATTGATTTAACAGGAACATTGGATGAAGCTTTAGCTGCTGAAACATTGATGCATGGTGTTTTCTTAAATATTTATGGTAAAGGTGTTGTGATTCGTGGTGATAGTGGTATTGGAAAATCAGAGATTGCATTAGAGTTAATTAAACGTGGGCATTTTTTGATTGCTGATGATGCTATTGAACTTTATCATATTGGTCAGGGAATTGTGGGTCGTGCTCCTGAAGTTTTACGCAATTTATTAGAAATCAGAGGTATTGGGGTTATTGATGTTTCTAAGATGTTTGGGGTCGCCTCAGTATTACCAAAAGATCATGTTGATTTAATTATTCAGTTGGAACGTTGGCTTCCATCACGTGAATATACAAGAATTGGTATGGAAGAAGATGACGTTATGGAAGAAATCTTGGGTATCCAAATTCCTAAGATTGTCGTGCCTGTAACTGGTGGAAGAAGTATGTCTGCTATTATAGAAGCAGCTGTGATGAATATGCAACTTAAAGATTCTGGATTTGATTCAAGCAAGGAATTTGTCAATCGTATTCTTGACAATATTAAGAGTAAATCATCATGACATTCTTTGAAGATTTTTCAACTTTTGTCACTATTGGAGCAATCCATATTCAGTGGTATGCGGTTTGTATTCTCACAGGTGCATGTATTGCATATTTTTTAGGGCAATACCGTTTTAAACAATTAGGGTATTCTAAAGAGATTTTATCCGATTATTTCTTTGCAGTCTTATTGATTGGAATTGTCGGTGCTAGAATCTGGTATGTTATTTTTACCTTTGATGAAATGTATGCTTCTCAACCATTAGAGATTTTTGCGATATGGCATGGCGGTTTAGCTATTCAAGGTGGAATCTTTGCAGGACTGATTTATAGTTATTATTTCTTTAAAAAGCATGATATTCCATTTTTACTGGCTGGTGATGCCATTATGCCTGGCGTATTGATTGCCCAGGCGCTTGGAAGATGGGGAAACTTTTTCAATCATGAAGCATATGGAGGAGAAGTTAGCTTATCATTTTTACAGTCTTTGCATCTTCCACAATTCATTATTGATAATATGTATATGAATGGGGCATATCATCATCCTACATTTTTATATGAATCAATGGGAAATATAATGGCTTTCTTGCTTATTGTGTTTGTGATTAGAAGATTTCAAAAACACCAGGGTGTTCAATTCTTTAGTTATTTCCTATTCTATGGTTTAGTGCGTTTCCCAGTTGAAGGATTACGTACAGATAGTCTTATGTTTGGACCAATTCGTATGGCTCAATTGATTTCAATTGCTTTTATTATAACTGGTCTTATTGGAATTATTTATGTTCATTTAAAAGGAAAAGAAGTCCATTACATTGATATGAGTTAAATGTGGTATATAGCCACATTTTTTTCTTATGTGTTTTGTTCATGAATATTTCATATAAGGAGCGTATAATGAAAATATGAGGTGATTTTATGCATAACTCTGCAAAGAAAATTATTAAACAATATCATGATAATCAGGACGTTTATCGTTCTTTGAAACATGATATTGAAGATATTTTTACACGTATTATTGATACCCATCATTTTCGTATTTCTAATATGGCGATTAGGATTAAAAGCGAAGGCGCATTAATGAAAAAAATCACGTATAAGAATAAATATACGGACATTCATCAAATTACAGATGTTGTGGCTTGTCGTATTATTACTTTATTTGAAAATGATGTTGATCGTATTTATGATTGTGTAAAAGAAAATTTTGATATTGTAGAATATAATGATAAAAGAAAGAAAAATTATGATGATCGTATTGATTTTGGTTATAATTCTTTGCATCTGTTAATTAAATTTAATGATGAAAGATGTCAATTGATTGAGTATTCTGCGTATAAAGATATTATTTTTGAATTACAGATTCGTACGACATTACAACATTCATGGGCAGAAATAGAACATGGGCTAGGATACAAATCACAGTATGAAATTCCTAAAGATATTCGTAGACGATTAACACGTCTTTCAGCATCATTAGAATTGTTAGATGAAGAATTTGTACAGATTGCAAGGGAAGTCGATGAATATAATAAGGGTATTGTGCATATTGAAAAAGTTTTAAAAACAGATATCAATGCCAATTCATTGGCGCAATATGTCAATACATCACCACGCATTAATAATATTTTAGAAAAATTGCATACAGAATTTCAATTTCAGTTTGAAAGAGATTCAGAACTGATTTCACAATCTCGACTGGTTCAAAGATTCCATTATATGGGATATACGTATATTAATGAATTGGATGATTTTGTAGAAAATCATATGAAAGAGATTGAATGGATTTCACGTGAACGTATTGAAAACAATAAAGAAAATCAAAAGATTAATATTTATAATGTTTTGGTTTGGATTTCACTTGTTATGTTAGCAAATGAAGGATCAGCAGATCCAGAAGATATCTTTACCAAAGAAAGTATTGAACGATTACAGACGTTAAAAGGAATTATTGAAGAAAAACAGATGACTGTATCTTAAAAAAATCAGCAGGAATTCATATTTTTTTATGAAAAAATGTGAAAAAAGTTGACAAGACATGAAAAAGAGTATAGCATAAAGAACGTAAAATAAAAGAATTAGAGGCAGCAGTGTATCAGAGTACCATTTGGAGTTGGCAAACGAAGAAGAATGGGAAAGGTAATCATTGCCGAAAGATAGATATTGGCAAATCTCTATCTTGGGGTTATGGGAAATACTCATAACACTCCTTCATGAAAATGAAGAGGCGCTATTAATATGGTCATTAAAGTCGTGTTAATAGCACGGCTTTTATTTTATGTGTTTATAGAAAGAGAGGGTTTATATGAAAAAATTAGGAAAAGTTTTAGTGGCTATGGCAATGGCAATGACTTTATTTGGATGTGGCGGTGGTGAACAGGCATCAGCCAATAAAGATCAGTTTGTTGTGGGAATGGAATGTTCTTATGCACCATTTAACTGGCAGACAAGTCAGGAAAGTGATACAACAGTATCATTAGGTAATGCTGGATATGCAGATGGATATGATGTACAGATTGCCAAAAGAATTGCGGATGATTTAGGAAAAGAATTGGTGATTAAGAAAATATCATGGGATGGATTAACAGTGGCTTTGGAATCTGGTGAAATTGATGCCATTATTGCTGGAATGACAGCGAATGAAACAAGAGAAGAAGGTATTGATTTTACAACACCATATTACGATAGCGAAGGTATGATTATGATTGTACGTAAAGATGGTGAAGAAGCGAAGTTTACAGATATTCAACAATTCAGTGGTAAAAATGTTGTTGGGCAAAAAGGAACAAACTATGATGATGTCATTGATCAGATCAAAGGTGTTCATCATGCTACAGCAAAAGCTACTTATCCTGAAATGGTTGTTGCTTTACAACAGGGAGATGTTGATGGAATCACTGCAGAAATGGCTGTTGCTGAAGGTGTTGTTGCAGCCAATAAAGATTTAACAATTGTACATTTTGATGAAGGAAAAGGTTTTGAATGTGATACAACAGTATCTATTGGTTTAAAAGAAGGAACAAGAGACAGTGAATTCTTTAAACAGGTACAGGCATCTTTAGATAAGATTACGGTAGATGAAAGAAAACAACTAATGACTGAAGCTGTTGATAGACAGCCAGCAGGAGAATAATTTATGAGTATTGATTTTGCAAAAGCATGGGAAATATTTGTTGAAAATATGTCTCTGTTCAGTTACGGTATTCAAATTACTTTATTATATGCTGTTGTAGGAACTGTTTGTGGTTTTCTTATAGGGTTAGTTGTAGGGGGTATAAGAGCTATTGAAATCAATGATTATGATTCAACAGTCAGTCGTCTATTCAAACGCTTAGGAAAATGGATTACAGGTTTTTATATCTGGGTATTTAGAGGAACACCTATGATGGTACAGGCTATGTTTTTATATTATTTATTAAAGCCTGCTTTCAATTGGACTCCTTTAGTTGCTGGATTGTTTATTATTTCTATTAATACAGGAGCATATATGGCTGAAATCATTCGTGCAGGTATTCAATCTGTTGATGCAGGACAGAGTGAAGCTGCAAAGAGTTTGGGAATGACAACAAGTCAGACACTTATGTCAGTGATTTTTCCACAAGCTATTAAAAATACATTTCCATCAATTGGGAACCAGTTGATTGTTAATATCAAAGACAGTTCTATGCTGAATGTTATTTCTGTAACAGAATTATATTTTCAGACGACATCTGTGGCAGGATCAAATATGAAATATATTGAATGTTTCTTGGTTGCTGCAATCATTTATTTATTTTTAACAACGATCAGTACCTTTATTTTAAATTATATCGAAAAAAGATTGAATTCTGAAAAACAAAGCAAGGACTTTTGCAGTTAGGAGATATTATGGATACAATTATTCAAGTACAACATTTAAAAAAGAGATTTAAGCAATTAGAAGTTTTGCATGATATCAATTTTGATATACATAAAGGTGAAGTTGTGACAATTATTGGTTCAAGTGGAAGTGGAAAATCAACATTATTACGTTGTATTAACTTATTAGAAAGATTAGATGATGGACATATTTTATATCATGACCAGGATATTTTAGATCGTCACTTCAATGTGAATCAATATCGTTCTAAAGTTGGTATGGTGTTTCAGGGATTTAATCTATTCAACAATTTAACAGTATTAGAAAACTGTATGATTGGACAAATCAAGGTTTTAAAAAGAAATAAAGAAGAAGCGAAACAAATGGCTTTCAAATATTTAGAAAAAGTGGGTATGAGTGCTTTTGCAAATAAAAGCAGTGTACAATTATCAGGTGGGCAAAAACAAAGGGTTGCTATCGCAAGAGCGTTATGTATGAGTCCTGAAGTTTTGCTTTTTGATGAACCAACAAGTGCATTGGATCCAGAAATGGTTGGCGATGTTTTGAATATTATGAAAGAACTCGCTGATGAAGGTTTGACAATGATTGTTGTCACTCATGAAATGGAATTTGCGAAAGATGTATCAACACGTGTTGTTTTCATGGATCAGGGTGTGATTGCAGAAGAAGGGACACCAGAACAAATCTTCGAACATCCTCAAGAAGAACGTACACGAACATTTTTAAAACGTTATTTAAAAGCAAATGGATAAAGTATCAGAAATGATACTTTTTTTGTTGACATTGACCTAAGGGGATAGTTTATGATGAAAATGGGAGATGAAATGAGATATGAAAATACAGGAAGTTTGCAGTCAATGTCATGTGACAAAAAAAGCCATTTATTATTATGAAAAACAACAGTTACTTCATGTTTATAAAAATCATAATGGATATCGTGAGTTCAGTGACGAAGATATTCAAAGATTAAACGAAATTATGTTGTATCGTAGCTGGTCTATCTCTATTGCAGATATCCGTTATTTACTAGATTTAGATATTGATAAGAAAAAAGAATATCTTCAACAGATTTATAAACAAAGACAAAAAGAACTTTCTTATCAACAAGAAAGTTTAAAACAGTTATATCATTTTATTGAAAGTGACAATACAGATGACTCTTTTTCATTGGATGATATATGTCAAATCATGTCTGACAATATTCCTCAGCCATTCTTTGATATGTTCTATGAGCATTTTCTACCTTATCTTCATATTCATATTCGTACACAAAAACAACAGAATGCTTATGATCGTATTATTGATTTTTGGGATCATTTTCATATCAAAATTCCATGGACGTATCGCTTTTTGATGTGGATTTCTAAAACAAATCAAAAGCAGCTCAAACAAGTATGGCATGATGTCAATGTATATAAAAATCAATTGATGAATCAAGAAGATGCATATGAATCTATTAAGCAAATGGTTATCAAAAACTATGAGTTACAACAAAAATGGTGGTATCGTATACTGAGTTATCCAAATCGTCAGATGAAGATCAGATTAAGAGATAGTGGGTATTATGATATTTTGATACCAGCCATGTGTGAACTATCAGATGAGTATCATCAATATTATCAACAACTCATGGATTTCAATCAAAGAGTTTGTCAGGAACTTCATCTTTATTATGATTCCAAGTTTCGGTTAATAAAAAAATAAAGCCGAAACTTTATTTTTTTATAAGACCATCTGCAAATGTAAGAGGTAATCCAAAAACAATACCTGTATTTGGATTATCAATGCCACCAACTGATTCATCAACTGTTTTTCTGACTAAATCTACCTGACCATCTTCTACGATAAAAAAGATAGTGCGACTTTCAGGACGGGGATTTTCTAAGAACAAACGTAATGATCCTAAAAGATAGCTTTCATCAGAATCATCTATTGTCTTTATCATACCAGTAGATTCAATGATTGTTCCACCACGTACCCCGGCTCTTTTTAAGTTTGCAAGCAAATCATCTAAACAGTCAAGTTTATTTAAAACAACGACAATAACTTGCATTTCTATCACCACCTATATCTATTATATCGCTAGTTGAGATAAATATCTAGTTATTCTCATGAAATTGGTTTATAATAAACAATAAGATAAGGGGGTTTTATGATGGAATATCAATTTGCAAAACGTATGTCAAATGTAAAGGCATCTGCAATTAGAGAAATATTAAAGGCAACATCTGATCCAAAGATGATTAGTTTTGCTGGAGGAAATCCATCAGCGGAAGCATTTCCAGTTAAAGAAATTGAAAAAATATCTGCAGATATATTGACTAATGAGCCTATTAGTGTTTTACAGTATGGAATTACTGAAGGAGATCAGGAATTGATTCAGGCAGCGACACACTTTTTTAATCGTCATGAACAGGTTATGAAAGCTGATGATCAAATGATAATTACTTCTGGATCACAACAGATTATGGAATTTGTGGCTAAAATATTATGTAATGAAGGTGACGTTGTGATTTGTGAAAATCCTAGTTTTTTAGGAGCTTTAAATGCATTTAAATCATTAGGTGCTGTTTTAAGAGGTATTGAATATAAAAATGGACAATTAGATTTAAAGTCTTTAAAACAGGCTTTACAAATGGAGCCAAAACCAAAATTTATGTATCTGATACCTAATTTTCAAAATCCAACAGGAATGACAATGTCATTGGAAGTCAGAAAAGAAATTTTAAAATTAGCTAAAGACAATGGTGTTCTTATTTTAGAAGATAATCCTTATGGTGATTTAAGATTTGAAGGTGAAGCTATTCCTTCTATAAAATCACTGGATGAAGATGGATTGGTTATTTATGCAGCAAGTCTTTCTAAAATTATTGCGCCTGGAATGCGTGTGGCTTGTTGTATAGCACCAAAAGCGATTATTCAAAAAATGACAGTTGCCAAACAGGCCAGTGATGTTCATTCTAATCTTTGGGCTCAAAAAGTTATGGCACGATATCTTCAAAATTATGATATGGATGCACATATTGAACGTATTCGAATGATTTATAAACAAAAATGTCACTTAATGCTTGATGAAATGAAAAAACATTTTCATCCGGATGTTCAATATACAATACCAACAGGTGGAATGTTTATCTGGGTGACATTGCCTGAAAGTGTTGATATGTTGACATTTGTGAAAAAAGCTTTGGAAAAGAATGTGGCAGTTGTACCAGGAAATGCATTCTTAGATGATGATACGAAAGAATGTCATAGTTTTAGAATGAATTATTCAACACCAACCAATGAAAAGATCAAAGAAGGAGTGAAGATTTTAGGTGAAATAACATATGAAATGTTATCTATTTCGTCATAATTTTTAAAGCTGTTTATATATAATGGATAAATGGGAGGAAAAATAGTATGCCGTATATAACATTTACAACAACAAAAACATTAACATTAAATCAAGAAAAAGCATTAAAAGAAAGTGCTGGTCAATTAATTTCTATTTTACCTAATAAAAAAGAAGAAAACTTAATGATTCATATTGAAGATAATCAAGTCATGTATTTTAGAGGACAGGAAATGGAATGTATGAAAATATCTTGTCAGCTTTTTCATACAACAGATTATCAATATAAAAAAGAGTTTGCTGAAAAATTATTAAAAGAAATTGAACGTATAACAAAAATACCTGTGGAACAGCAATATCTTTCAATTCAAGAGTTTGAAAATTGGGGTAAAAATGGAGAATATTTATAGAAGTCAAAATGACTTCTATTTTTTTTTAAAAAAAGACTTGCATTACATGAAATGATATGATAATATATTTAGGCAATCAAAAATGCTTGAATAGCTCAGTTGGTAGAGCAATCGGCTGTTAACCGATCGGTCGTAGGTTCGAGTCCTACTTCAAGCGCCATTTTTGTGGCCTGTTGGAGAAACGGTTAACTCACATGCCTTTCACGCATGCATTCACGGGTTCGAATCCCGTACAGGTCACCATATGGAGGTTTAGCTCAGTTGGGAGAGCATCTGCCTTACAAGCAGAGGGTCAGCGGTTCGAGCCCGTTAACCTCCACCATTTTTTTATGCCGGCTTAGCTCAATTGGTAGAGCAACTGACTTGTAATCAGTAGGTTGAGGGTTCAAGTCCTTTAGCCGGCACCATGTTTTTGACCCGCTAGCTCAGTAGGTAGAGCATCTGACTTTTAATCAGAGGGTCAGGCGTTCGAGTCGCCTGCGGGTCACCATTTATATGCGGATGTGGTGAAACTGGCAGACACGCTAGACTTAGGATCTAGTGCTTCGGCGTGCAGGTTCAAGTCCTGTCATCCGCACCAGACAAGCGGGTGTAGTTCAATGGTAGAACTTCAGCCTTCCAAGCTGACTACGTGGGTTCGATTCCCATCACCCGCTCCATTTGATTAATAGAGTAAAAAAATGTAGAGTATATCAACTAAATATCTATTTTGGCAAACTCAATAACAGTGGTTCGGCTATAAGCTATGTTGTAATCAACATAGTTTTTTTGTGCCTAAATTCAAAAGGAGGATTGATATATGGATGTTTCAGTAAAAAAATTGAAGTTAAAAAGAAGCGATACTATTGAAATGTTAAAAAAGAATCTGAAAAGGTATATGTTATTAAAACAATTTCCATTAAATTATTTGGATAGACTTCAGTCTTATAGTAGTTCACTTATAAAAGTTTCTGATAATTCGTCTTATCATTCTAATTAAAACAACTTAAGATGTTAAGAGAACTCAAAAATAAAATAGAATGCAAAATATATATTGGAATCTTTTTATAATGGATCTTATTTTGCTTATAATGCTATTAGATAAAAAGATTGTTTGGAAAAGGGCGTAAAAATGATTCACTGATTAGTAGCACATTTATGAAAAGACGTTTCTTATTTTTGAACGATTCATAGTATTCAGCAATAAAGAAGTCAAGATATTAACAAGTCTCTATCTTTGACTTCTTTTATGTTTCATATTTATAGTTTTTTGAAAAATGAGATTCTTTATGAAGAATGGGAAACGAAATGAAGAAATAACATGATTTGTGTTATTGTTTGCTTTCTTTAGGGTAATTGATAATGATGATAAATATGAAAATGATACTAATGAGTTTTAAACCAACTGATAGACCTAATAGAAAACCATGAATAAAAGATGGTAAAGTAACAAAAGAAACAATCCAAGATATGATTTCTCCTATTATTAAACATATGAGCCCAATTTTTAATTTTTTTAGCATAAAACTTCACTCCATTCTTAATATTTTATCTACTATGATACTAACAGAAAGAGAAGAATCAAATCTATCAAATTTATGTAAAGTTTTTATTGACAAAGAAGAATAATAGTAATATATTTATATATGAAGAAGTGTTCATATGTTCATTGAAAGGATGATGTTATGGGATTGAATCAAGAAAATTTAGAAGTTCATGAAGATATTGTCAAGCGAGTTCAAGATAAACAGCCGGATGATGAATATTTATATGAATTAGCTGATTTATTTAAAGTTTTTGGGGATACAACACGTATCAAGATTCTCTATGCATTGTTTGAAAGTGAATTATGTGTAGGAGATATCGCATTAGTTTTAGGAATGAGTCAATCAGCAGTGAGTCATCAGTTGAGAGTTCTCAAAGATAGTAAATTGATTAAATTCAGACGTGAAGGAAAGGTTATTTTTTACTCATTAGATGATGATCATGTTAGAACAATCATGTCTATGGGTATGGAACATGTAGAAGAATAAGAAAGGGGAAAAAGAAGATGAAAAAGACATATAAAGTTGATGTAGATTGTGCAAACTGTGCAGCTAAAATGGAAGAAGCTGTTAAAAAAACAGAAGGTGTGAAAGATGCAACTTTAAGTTTTATGACTTTAAAACTAAAAGTTGAATTTGAAGATGGAGTTAATATTGATGAAGTCATGCAAAAAGCTTATAAGAATTGTAAAGTCGTAGAAGATGACTGTGAAATTTATTTATAGAATAAATTCCCTTGAAAAGGGATATTTATTTGATTGATATATGAATAAATGAACATATATTAAAATGAATGGGAGTGTTATGATGAATAAAAAACAAAAGAAAGTTCTTTATAGAATTCTGTTATCTTTAGTATTCATGATTGGAATCATGATTTTAACTTCATATGTTTCTTTAAACTTGTATATTGAAGTGATTTTTTATTTGATACCTTATTTCATTATTGGGTATGATATTTTAAGAAAAGCTATCAAAGGAATATTGAAAAGACAAGTCTTTGATGAAAACTTTTTGATGGCTGTTGCGACTGTAGGCGCTATGTGTTTAGGTGAATTCCGTGAAGGTGTCGCTGTCATGCTGTTTTATCAGATTGGCGAATTGTTTCAAAGTGTTGCAGTAGGAAAGAGTCGTCGCAATATTGCCGCATTAATGGATATTCGTCCCGATTATGCTAATATGATGATAGATGGTAAGCTTCAAAAAGTAGATCCAGATGAAGTGGAAATTGGCAGTGAAATCATTGTCAATCCTGGAGAAAAAGTACCTATTGATGGGATTATTGTGGAAGGAAATACAACATTTAATACGAGTGCTTTGACAGGGGAAAGTGTGCCAAGAGATGCACATTGCGGCGATGAAGTCATCAGTGGTTTTATTAATATGACTGGTGAAATTAAAGTGAAAACAACAAAGGAATTTGGTGAATCAACAGTTTCTAAAATTCTTGATTTGGTAGAAAATTCAAGTATGAAAAAGTCACGTTCAGAAAACTTTATTACTAAGTTTGCCAGATATTATACACCAGCAGTTTGTTATAGTGCATTGGCATTAGCGATAATTCCACCTGTTGTTTTGATGTTGATGGGGAAAGATGCCTCATGGGCTGATTGGATTATTCGTGCGTTAACATTCCTCGTTATCAGTTGTCCATGTGCTTTGGTTATTTCTATACCACTCAGTTTCTTTGGTGGCATTGGTTGTGCTTCAACAAAAGGAATTTTGGTGAAGGGTTCAAATTATCTCGAAGCTCTTGCCAGTGCCAAATATATTGTTTTTGACAAAACGGGAACACTGACAAAAGGGGTTTTTGAAGTAACGCATATTGATCCAACTGATAATTATGATCAGCAACAGTTATTGTATTATGCAGCTCATGTGGAAATGGCTTCAAGTCATCCAATCAGTTTAAGTTTACAAAAGGCTTATGGACAATCATTGGATAGAGATGCTGTGCATAATATTGAAGAAATTGCTGGACATGGTATTCGTGGAACTGTTCATGGACATGATGTTTATGCTGGTAATGAAAAACTGATGAATAAGATAGGTGTAGATATTACGGAAAAACATCCTGAAGGAACAGTTGTGTATATGGCCATAGATAATCAATATGCAGGATGTATTGTGATTTCTGATGTGATTAAAGAAACCTCAAAAGCAGCGATTCAGTCTTTAAAATCACAAGGAATCAAAGAAACGATTATGTTAACGGGAGATACAAAACAGACTGCGACAAAGGTTGCTGAAGAGATTGGTATTGATCGTGTTTATAGTGAACTTTTACCAGCTGATAAGGTTGAAAAAGTTGAAGAAATACTACAAAACAAAGGTGAAAAAGAAAAAGTAGCTTTTGTTGGTGATGGTATTAATGATGCGCCAGTTTTATCACGTGTTGATATTGGGATTGCGATGGGCGCTTTAGGTAGTGATGCAGCGATTGAAGCAGCTGATATTGTGTTGATGGATGATGATCCGGCTAAGATTTCATTGGCTATGAAAATTTCATTAAAAACATTAAGAATTGTCAAAGAAAATATTGTGTTTGCTTTAGCTGTTAAATTTATCTGTTTAATTTTAGGTGCTTTTGGTATTGCTAATATGTGGCTCGCTATCTTTGCGGATGTTGGTGTGATGGTCATTGCTGTCATTAATGCGACGAGAGCTTTACGAATTTGATAAAAATGGAAGATAACAGAAAGTCCATCTGTTATCTTTTTTTTTAGATTTTGAAGTGATATAATAGTGCCTTGTGAAGAAAGGGTGTATGTGATGAATTATAAATTCATAAGAAATATTATAGGAATTCTTATTGGAAATACGATATATGCTTTAGCTGTTTTATTATTTATTGTTCCTAATGGACTGATTACAGGTGGATCAACAGGATTATCCATTGGTGCACAGCATTTATTAGGAATTCCTATGACTTTATTTTTATCTATCTTTAATATTTTGATGTTTTTACTTGGGTTACTGATTTTAGGTAAAACCTTTGCCTTAACAACATTAATTAGTACTTTTTATTATCCATTGATTTTAAGTGTTTTTGAAAAAACAATAGGTTATACCCAAATGACAACTGATCCATTACTCGCTGCATTGCTTGGTGGAGTGATGATTGGTGTAGCAATTGGACTTGTTATTAAATGTAATGCTTCCACAGGGGGAATGGATATTCCACCATTGATTATTAATAAAAAGACAGGAATACCGGTATCCGTTTCTATGTATGCTTTTGATTTCTTGATTTTATTAATGCAGGTCTTTTATACCGATCGAGAAATGGTTCTTTATGGTATTGTTTTGGTGGCGACATATACCATTGTTTTAGACAAAGTTCTGGTCGTTGGAAAAGCACAGACAGAAGTGATGATTGTGTCTAAGGAATATGAACAAATTAATGATATGATTATTCATGAACTTGATCGTGGAACAACGATGTTAAAATCTATTTCAGGTTATATGAAAAATGAATATCCTGTGATTATGACTGTGATTTCTAACCGTGAATTACCGAAATTAAATTATCTGGTTTTAAATATTGATGAACATGCTTTTATGGTTGTCAGCAAGGTGAACGAGGTGAAAGGAAGAGGATTTACCTTTAAAAAGGAATATATTGAGTCATAATAGTGAAAAAGAAAGACAGATAGGTTATAATAGAAAGGAATGTGGAGGTTATATTATGAGTAGTCAAGACTGTAATCATGATTGTCAATCATGTCAGGAAGATTGTGAAGAAAGAAGTTTTTTAGCTCCAATGAATAAAAATTCAAAAATACATAAAGTGATTGGAATTGTCAGTGGTAAAGGTGGTGTAGGAAAATCATCTATTACGTCTTTGTTGGCTGTTTTAAAACAGCGTGAAGGATACCGTTGTGCTGTATTAGATGGTGATATTACAGGACCATCAATTGCGAAAACATTTGGTGTTGAAGGTACACAGATTTATTCTAATGGAGAAGAAATTATTCCAGCCAAATCTTTAGAAGGTATTGAGATCATGTCAACGAATCTTTTATTAGAAAATGCAGAAGAACCTGTTGTATGGCGAGGACCTATTTTAGCAGGTATGATTAAACAATTCTGGAGTGATGTCAGATGGGGAGAAGTGGATTATATGTTTGTAGATATGCCTCCAGGAACTGGAGATGTCCCTTTGACAATTTTCCAATCTTTACCTTTAGATGGTATTGTGATTGTGACAAGTCCACAGGAACTTGTCAGCATGATTGTTTCTAAAGCTGTTAATATGGCAAAGAAAATGAATGTTCCTATTTTAGGTATTGTGGAAAATATGAGTTATGTGCAATGTCCTGATTGTGGAAAGAAGATTTTTGTCTTTGGAAAAAGTCATCTACAAGATGTGGCAGATAAATATGATTTAAAGATATTAGGGCAATTACCTTTAGATAGTGAATTAACACAACTTTCTGATATGGGAATGATTGAAAACTATTCATCTGATTGGTTAGATGAATTTGAAGAAAAAGTGAAAAACTTTTAAAAAAGGTCTATAACATGTCATAAACTGATTTTTGATGTTTATTGAGGTTATAGACCTCTTTTTGATAAAAAGAAGATGGGATAAAAGTCAGAGAATATGATGAATCATAGAATTTTAAAAAAGATTTTCAAGGATTCATTTTATTGATATAATAAAATTATCAAAATAAATGGAGATGAATAAGATGATACTTACAAAGAAACCTTTAAAAGTTTTATTAATTGGTGGAACAGGTACAATATCTCTGCCTATATGTGAAGCATTAAGTCAAAATCAGGATATTGAATTATACGTTATGAATCGTGGACATAAGTCTTTACCTGAACATGCTCATCAGATAATCTGTGATTTTCATGATACTGCAAAAATGGAAGAAATTTTAAAAGATTATTCTTTTGATATTGTTTGTAACTTCATTATCTATAAGCCAGAAGAAGCTATTAAACAAATTCAGTTATTTAAAGGGAAGATTCAACAATATATCTTTATATCTACAGTTGTGACTTATAATCATGAAACAGCTGTGATGATTCATGAATCACATGAACAAAATAATATCTATTCTGAATATGGAAGAGAGAAAACAAAATGTGAACAAATCTTTATGAAAGCTTATGAAGAATTTGGTTTTCCTATTACGATTGTTCGTCCTTCACAAACTTATGGATATGATCGTATTCCTTTAAGTGTCAAAGGAAAAAGCTGTTGGAGTGTGGTTGATCGTATTTTAAATGATAAGCCAGTCATTGTTCATGGTGATGGTAAGAGCACATGGCATTGTACTCATAATCAGGATTTTGCCTATAATTTTATTCAACTGATTAATAATGAAAAGACAATTGGTCAGGCTTATCATAATATTAATCCTGTTGTGGTGAACTGGGATATGATTTATCGTGATTTATATGCCTTATTAAACAAAGAACCAAAAATCATTCATATTGCCAGTGATACATTAGCACTCTCTCAAACTTATGATATTGAATCATCAATTCTAGGAGATAAGCAATATTCATGTCTGTTTGATATGTCAAAAATTCAAAGAGATATTCCTGATTTTCAAAATCATATTATGATTCGGGAAGGGTTGAAGATGTATCTTGACTATATGGAACAGCATCCAGAAAAGAAAGTTAAAGATGAAACATTTGATCAATGGTGTGATCAGGTGATTGATGCTTATCAAAAATTTATACAAGAAATAAAAGAACATTTTTAGGGATTGGCTCAATCCCTTTTTTTGTATCATCATATTTGGCAACTGAGATAGGTTTTTGGCTATGTGAGAGAATATTTAACCATTTTTTCATGCAATCATGTATAATCATAAGTGAAAGAGGTGAGTAGGATGGGAATCGGTATCATAGCTTTAGGGCTCTGGTTGCTTCTAGGTATTTCGTTTTCAATCAATAGCATAGAACTTTTTCCAGATGCTTTATCAATGATGATTATTATGGTGGGAATTGTCATTGTTTTTAGAAGAGTGAAATCAAGAGAACTGTTGATATCTTTAGGATTATGGATAGTCAGTTTTGTAATGGAACTGTTTCAATTGTATTTTTTCAACCAGTGGATTTGGTTACTAGCATTGGCATTTGTCTATATAGGGATTGATCATATAGCTGTTGATTATCCTGCTTTAAAAAAATATAGATATAGCTATCGTATATATTTGACAGTTTATGTGATCACTTTATTGTTGGGTGAATTGATTTTGAAAACAAATGAAGAATCGTTTATGCCCATAGTTATCTTTTTCATGGTTGTTTTAGAAATAGTTTTGATTATGGTTTTATATCATATGGTCAAAATCAATCATTTTTTAGAAGAAGATTATATTCAAATCCATGTTCAATCTTTATCCTATTCATTTCATCAAAAAGCAATCATTATTGTTCTTTCTTTAGCGAGTCTTTTAGGTATTGTTTATATGAAAGATGGCTTTTCAAAACAGATCCAACAGGAAGTTTTATATGAAGAATCATACTATTTAAAAGTGAACGAAGAAGATTATAAAATCTTGCCTTTTGGTTATCGAAAAGAACAACAGAGCACACTGTTTTTGGGAAGAGAAAGTGTATCCTATACACCGATTGAAATCTATATTCGTCAGGATTTATTCAAAGACTTAAGTCAAGTTGAATATCAGATTTTGAATTATGATCAGGTCATTGTCTCTTCATCAGGACCGTTTCAGACTGTTGAATATGAAGAAGGAGAAACGACACCATTTCCAGGTTATGTAGGTGTTTGTGTTCAAGATGATCGTTATAGTGAGATTCAAAATATTCAAGATTATACAGATGCCTTCAATTTTGTATTAAAACTTTATAATCAAAATGGCGAGTGTTATTATCAGCAGATGTCGACTTTAGAACAAGTTTCATCTCATAGTTATCGTTATGAAGATGAAAATATCTGTATGGAAAACCTGAAATATGATATGAATGTTATCACTGATCCACCACCACAGATAACATTAAAACAAAATCAAGATCAGATAACAGATATTCTGTTTTATACAGTCAATGAAAATCAAGAAGAAAACTTGATTCTGATGTATACTAATGCTCTTGATCAAAATCGTTATGAACGTTTCTTCAATAAACGTTTTATTCATCAGCCGTTAGATCATTTATCAAAACTAAAAATAAAATATCGAGATGAAAATAATCAGGTTATTGATTCTTACATCTGTGAATTGGAGGAAGTCCTATGAAAATCATATGTGCACCCGATCATCTTGATACTTTAAAATCTATGCTAAGAGAATATCAGCAGTTAGATATTGTCATTGTAGAAAAAGGTTTTGATTATGAAGGTATGTGTTATTACTTTTCTATGGAACATATAGAAGATTTGATTTTATATTTACAGAGTTTGCATCAAAAATATGTTCTCTGTTATGCTGATGAAAAACAATACAAACTTTTACCTCAACAGATTGATTTTATTGAAGGTTATTCACAGGAAGCTTTTGTCCATAGTGAACATCTTCAATATCAGATCTATCAGAAGCTTTATGAATTAGAGGAAAAACTGAAACCTTATGGTTTTGTGAGAATTAATAAATCAACTTTGGTCAATATTCATAAGATAGAAAGTATTATACCAGAGGTTCAAAGAAGATATATTCTGACTTTAAAAAGTCAAAAAAAGCTGTTATTGACACGTTATTATGTAAAGGATTTTATGGAAGCGTTAAGGAGGGATACTTTATGAAAGAGAGAATAGGCATTCATTATGGCATCAGCTTTATTTATCTGGTTATTATAAGAAATCTCTTAGGACAGGGATACCTTTATACAAGCTATTCCTCTGCTTTTCAAAAGAGCCTGATTTATTGTCTAATTTTATCAGCCTGCTTAACGATTTTGTTAGAAGCCTGGCAAATGTTTAAAGAAGTTTATATACATCGTTTTAAGATTCAAAAAGTCATGGCTTTTCTATGTCTTGTTGCCATCATGTTAGTGGCTTATTTACAATCTTTATATTATAGTGCTATTATACTGTTTCTTCTCTTTTATATATGTCGAGATGGTTGGCGCTATTATCAAATGAATAAATCATTATAAGCATGTAGAATCTCCTTGAATCAGTTTTATTCTTGTATAAATTATATCCAAAATAGATAGGGAAGGTGTATAATGAATGTATGGAGGTAAGGCTATATGATTCAATGGGGAATATTGGGAATAGGAAATATTGCCAAACGTTTTATAAAAAGTTTAGAAAAGAGTACAAATGGTCAATTATATGCAGCTGCTTCTTATACAGAAAGCAAATGTGAGGAATTTTTAAAAGAACATCCAGATGTTAAGGTTTATCATGATTATGAAGATTTATTAAATGATGAAAATGTAGATGCTGTGTATTTGGCAATGAGGCATATTGATCATTATCGTTGGGCTAAAAGAGCTTTACAACATCATAAAGCTGTTCTTTGTGAAAAACCAGCAACACTTTATAAATGGCAAATGGAAGATTTAAAACAGGAAGCAATCAAGAATCAAACATTTTTTATGGAGGCCATGAAAACACGTTTTATTCCTTTGATTCAAGATATTAAGGATTGTTTAGAGAATAAAGAAATTGGTGAAATCTTAAGTGTTGAAACACGCTTTTGTTATGACAGGGATTATTTAGAAGGACATTATTTGTTTGATCAAGAACAAGGTGGTATTCTCAATGATGTTGGCAGCTATAATGTGGCCAGCACTTTGGATTATATTCACTCTCCTATTGCTAGAATTAATTCTCAGGTGCAATTTCGTTATGGCGTTGATAGTCATGAAAAGGTAACAATCACTTTTGAAAGTGGACAAAAAGCTTTGATGGAAATGGCTTTTGATGAAAAGAAAGATCCTATCTTAGAAATCAGAGGAACCAAAGGAACAATTTTAGCACAGCCTTTTTATCGTCCTATACAGGCTACAATTATTGATGCCACTGGAACAGCGCGTCAGATTGAAAAACCTTATATCAATGATGATTTCTTTGGTGAAATTGAAGAAGTTCATCGTTGTTTACAAGCGAAGCTTACAGAAAGTCCACGTATGAGTTTACAGGATTCTATTGATTGTATTGATATGATTGAAAAAATTCGACAGAGTTTTCAAAAAGATGGTTAAAAAGTATGTTATTTTGATAATGATGTTAGGATATCAAATAAAAGAATCTAAAAGAATGATATTTATTCTTTTAGATTCTTTGTGTTTTTAAAGATAATGATATTCATGTTCCCATGAACTGTTTATAAAAAAGAGAGCAGCTTGTTTTGCTTTGGTTAAATCCATATAAGTATAATTTCCACATTCTTCTTTTTTCGCACCAGGTATATCTTGATTCCAACAGGCAATCTGTTCAAAAGTCGTTTTGACTAATGTTTTAACTGTTTCAAAATCTAAATCCTTTGTAATGAGATAAAACCCAGTCATACAACCCATAGGACCAAAATAAATAATCTTATCTTTATAGATACCATTTCTTAAAAGTGTTGCCCCTATATGTTCAATTGTATGAGCAGCTTTAGGATCTAAAGGCTCATCAACATTAGGTTCGCACATTCTGATATCATAAGTTGTCAGATGATCATCCGTTCTTGAAATATAAATCCCCTTTTTTAATTGAGTATGGTCAACACTAAAACTTGTAATTCTTTTCATATATTCATACCTCACTTTTTCATTCCTATTGTATAATAGTTCCTTTCATTTTTTCAAGGATGAAACATTCATTTCATTTGTTTTTTAGAATTTTATTTTCTATAATAAAATAAAGAGAAGGTGATGTGTATGAAAGAAGTTATTGATCATGTTGATGTTAAAGTTTTGAATGGTGAAATGAGTGAAGATGAAATTAAGGAATATATCCAATATGTCAAACAGAAATATCCTCATGAAACTTTAACATCCCTAACATTAACAGTAGATGGAGAATTTGTTGATCTTCACTATTGTTTACAGCCAGAACCTATTCAAAGAATTCGACGTATTACAGGTTATTTGGTAGGAACATTGGATCGCTTTAATGATGCCAAAAGAGCCGAGGAACATGATCGTGTGAAACATCAAGTTTAAAAAATAGAAAATATTGTATAGAGAAGTTGCATAAAATACATTGATTATGCAACTTTTATTTTGTATAATAACTTTGTCAGGTGGTGAGTTGTGTATGAGATATTATTTATGCATTGATTTTAAAACCTTTTATGCTTCGGTAGAATGTGTAGAAAGAGGGCTAGATCCTTACAAGGTCAATCTTGTTGTTGCGGATATCTCAAGAGGAAAGAGTACAATCTGTTTAGCTGTTTCTCCACATATGAAGGAGTTAGGAGTGAAAAATAGATGTCGTTTATTTGAAATACCAAAGCATATTCATTATATTGTAGCTAAACCAAGGATGAAACTTTATATGGAATATTCAGCCAATATTTATGGCTTGTATTTAAAATATTTAAGTCAGGAAGATATTTATGTGTATTCTATTGATGAGGCTTTTTTAGATGTCACAGAATATCTGAATTTCTATCATAAAAACGCTCAAGAAATAGCACAGATGATTATAGATGATGTTTATAGAACAACGGGAATTCCAGCTACATGTGGTATTGGAACGAATCTTTATTTAGCTAAAGTGGCTTTAGATATTACCGCCAAGCATGTCAAAAGTCATATGGCTTATTTGGATGAACAAATATATCAAAAGACATTATGGGAACATACGCCACTCACAGATTTTTGGCAAGTGGGCAGAGGAATCGCCAAGCGTTTATATAAATTAGGCATTGTCAATATGAAAGGAATAGCACATTGTCCTGAAGATATCTTGTATAAAGAGTTTGGTGTGAATGCACGTTTTTTAATTCGTCATGCTTGGGGCAAAGAACCTGTAACTATTCAACAAATTAAAAATTATCAGCCACAGCATCGTTCTATATCCAATGGACAGGTTCTATTTGGAGAATATCGTGATCAGGATGCTTTACTGGTTTTAAAAGAAATGGTGGAGGATAATGTTTTAACACTGGTTGAACAGGGACTTGTGACCAATCATATTTCTTTACATATTAGATATGTTGATGCTTCACTTCCGTCTACGGGTGGTAGTCGTAAAATTTCAGTTGTGACAAATTCTTATCGTCTGTTGGTTAAGGAGTTTATTGACTTATTTGAGTCTACAACATTTAAAAGTCAAAAGATTAGAAAGATTTCTATTGGTTTTGGTCAAGTTATTGATGAAAGGTATGAAGCCTATGACTTGTTTACTGACTATGAAGAAGTACTGAAAGAAAGACAGTTACAACAATCTATTATTCAAATTAAAAATAAGTATGGCAAGAATGCTGTTTTGAAAGCGATGAATGTTTTAGATAAAGCCACTGCAAAACAGCGACATCAGTTAATAGGAGGACATAATGCAGAATAAAAATCATGATGATGCAGTAGAATTTCAACCATTTGATTCTTTACGTGGATTTAGAGAATATCTTCATGAAAAGGAAAGACAACCTGTTTATAAAAAAGAATTAATGGAAGATGAATGTGAAAGATTGAATCGTTTATTTCAACAGCTTCAAAAAGGTATGTCTGTGAAAATTGTTTATTATACACACCAGCAATATCAGACATTACAAGGAATGATTACAAAAATAGATGCAGAATATCATAAAGTCTTATTTATTGATGATCAAAGAATTGAATTTTATGATATTAGAGATATTTCTTTTTAATTTATTGTATAATGATATTAGGGTGATAAAATATGAAAATAATAACATTAAATATGAATATGTTTCGATATCTGATAGATGGAAGTCTCAATGAGTTTTTAAAAGAGTATCAGGCAGATGTTGTGATTTTACAGGAAGTAAGATCGTCTTTGGCTGATGAGGTTACATGTTATACGCATAAGATATCACCTAATTTATATCAGGAAATTGAAAATATTAAAAAAACAATTTATTTAACAGTTGCTCTTTGTAAGGACGATACATGGCAAAAAGTAAATATAGATCATTTTCATTATAATAATCGTTTTGTGAAAATAAAAAATGATGATTGGTCTATATTCGGTCTGCATTTGCCTTTACAAGATGATATAGATTCTTTATTGTCAATCATTCAAGAAAGTGGCTGCGATATTATATGTGGTGATTTTAATGCACATAGAAAATATTTACAGATTAAAAATTGGAAAGTGATAGACAATTTAATAAATGACAAAGAATATTCTGATTTATGGGAAAAAGGTTTAAAAGAAGAAAAAGCTTATTATATTGATTATAAAGGTGAAAAGAAAAAGGCACATCAAGGTGACTTCTATAGAACATTTGTAGGCAATACACATATAGATTATGTATTAGCAAAAGCAGATATTCATTTGATAGATATCATTATTGATATGAGAACATTAGCTTTTACAGATCATTGTGCTATGATTCTCAATTGTAAGAAAGATAAATCTTGAAATAAATAAGATTATGAGAGGATTGATGTGTGAATAGTATTTTTATGTCATAGTTATATGAAATATGTTTTATAATAAATGAAAATAAAGTTATAAATATTTCTGGATATGAAAGCACAATAAAAGTATATCTCTATTTATATAAAGATATACTTTTTATGTTGTTTTGATTATTGGAATTTATAGTTTATGTGATATGAATTATGTTTTGATAACATATAAAATATCATGATTAATCAAGGTCTTTTCTATGAAAATAATACATTGTGGCTACAATAACAGCTGTTGAAAATAAAATGGCATTGGCTATTTCATTTCCAGGAATAAAAGTGATGAGAAGTTTCCCTAACATGAATATAAAAAAGCATAGACCAAATACAATGTAATGATGTTCTTTCATCTTTATCACCTCAATCTTAAATAAAGCATATATAATTTTCACCAATAAATCAATAGTTAAAATAGAAGTTTATATAAAATTAATTTTAACTTAACTATATTAGAAAGATGGGAATAGCATGGCTATAGTATAATCATAGTTGATAAACTGAATCTTTTTAGAGGTGAAAAGATATTGATGAAGTCAAAAAGAATGGTGATATTTGTTTTTATAATAGTATCTATAATACTTGTATTTATGATGATTATGCAAAATATATCATTGAATAATGAA
The DNA here is from genome assembly GCF_002161155.1 of Massilimicrobiota sp. An105. Lineage (NCBI taxonomy): Bacteria > Bacillati > Bacillota > Erysipelotrichia > Erysipelotrichales > Erysipelotrichaceae > Massiliimicrobium > Massilimicrobiota sp. An105. The sequence goes on along the minus strand of NZ_NFLY01000006.1, from coordinate 25,549 downwards.
ATACAAATGTATGAGAGTTTTTGGAATATTAAATTGCCATCAAAGACAAAATGTGTCTATAAATGGAATAATCAAGATTCCTTTCATGGAGAAGGCATAAGATATTCTAGATATCAATTATTAGAGAATGATACAAGTCTATTAACTGATTGTGATTATACTCAAAATAATGAATTGGAAAAATCTGTTATTAATTTGATGAACGATTGTAGTATTCCAGATAAACAAAAAATTGATTTCAATTCAACTTATTGCTGGAAATACATACAACGTGAGCAGGATAGTTTGTTGATTATTTATTCTTTAAATATAAAGAGCTTGTTTTTGATACAGGATACAGCATAAAAAATGAAATCATATAATGATACAAACAGTGTATTTAAGTTGTTTTAAAAGTATATCTTGGTATTATTTTTTATACTGAGGTATACTTTTTATATTTTTGATATTATTTCAAAGTGAAGATAAAATCATATATATTTAATTAAATAGGGGCGAGAATATATTATGAAATAATTCTTATGACTCTTTTTTTACTATTTAAAAATATTTATAGCTGTTTAAATTTATAACTTATTTTTTGAGCTATTCAACCTCATATTTTAATGATAACTTCTATAATATTTTCAAGTTCACTCTTATTATTCTAAATATTTCAAAGTATAAAATATTGGTATATCCTCAGTGATAAACACTTCAATCCATGGATATCTATTTCATTCTGTAAGATAATGAATTTGAACATTTTCCAGTATTCTTTTTATACGTGATTATATAAAAAAAGTATGTTAACATCAAGAAATCTAAAAAACAATGAAATAAGATTGATTATCATATAAATAAAAAACTCCCTATTTTCATAAGGAGTTTAACTTTACATATGGAGCGGGTGATGGGAATCGAACCCACGTAGTCAGCTTGGAAGGCTGAAGTTCTACCATTGAACTACACCCGCATACTCTGGGGCGGTCGATGGGAATCGAACCCACGAAATGCCGGAGCCACAATCCGGTGCGTTAACCACTTCGCCACGACCGCCAGATCTTGTATACCTCAATCAGGCAAATACAAGTATATAAGATTTTAAAGCATTTGTAAAGTTATTTTTTTATTTTTTCAAAATTATTTTATTTGAGTATGAAAATAAGAAGTGTTATAAGTGAGAATCTCGTTAAAAATTTGATAGTTATATAAGAAATGAGAGTTTGTTAAATAGTTTGAAATATGTAATCGTGATATATAAATGATGTCTTCTTTATATAGGGATCATATCTCAATGAAGAATTCATCATTTTTTTGCGTTATGATTGAATAGCAGGAATATAGATGATTTGATCGTTTTCTATTCCAAATAAATAGACTGGCTGATAGAAACCTTTAGAATCTTCAACATAGATGAGGTTTGCAGAATGAATAATGATTTCCTGATCCAAACTCATCATCCAATCCTGATTGAATTTTCCATCTTTTATAAGTTCAAAAGCCTGTTGTTGAGAAATGATTGGAAATTGTTTATAAAAATCATAGGTTTTTAAATCATAACCTAAAGAGATAAACGATTTATTTGCGTTGATTTGACAAGAAATAGAGCCATTGAGGTATTGATGATCAACGATATCTTGAACTTCAAATATGTACTGTCCATCATCTAATGATGTAAAAGTGGCTTGTTGAGGAATCTGGATGCCTTCTTTTTGAATAATGTCTTTAACTTCTTGTTCAGTTAAATTGTCTTGTGGTGTATCTGATTCATTGGTATACCAAAGATGGAAAGTTCCACCACTATAATCAATATTGGCTAGGATTTCTCTGTTTTGAGAATAGAAATAAATAGTTTCATCATAGATATCTGTTTGAGTATCATCAATAGTTAATCCATACTTGTTGAAAAAAGGTTGAATGATATCATAACATTCATCTTGTGTATACTGTTTGGTTTTATAAACATCTTGCAAAGATGTCTCATCAGATAATGGAATAAGACTAGTCACTTCAATATGTGACATATCAACGGTTTTATAATAGTTTTGTTGCAGATTGCCTAATTCCTGTTTGGAATAGGAAATAAATATAGTAGAGAACGCAATGATTGTTAATAGGAGAGGTATTTGAGCCAGAAGTGTATGTATCATATTTGTTTGATGCTTTTTATATTTTTGATAGATGTAACGTCCTAGAGAATAGAACCCAAAACCTATCATACATCCTAAAGCATTATTCAAAATATCATCTATCTCAAATATACCACGATTGGTTAACAATTGTGTAAGTTCAATACACAGTGTCAAAAGGATTCCAGCTATGTAAGTCATCCACCAATGCTTCATTTTTGAAAATACAAGTGGTAATAAGAATCCTAAAGGTATAAACATACATATATTTAAAATGATATTACGCCATTCACGCATATCAAAATGATTTATAGCGAGTCTATATGAGCTAAATAATTCAGTGCTGGCTTTCATATCAAAAGAATAGCTTGGACGACCTAGCGTTGCTATTATGACAACTAAAATATAGCCTATCAATAATCCTCTATAAATAAGTTTTTTGATATCTAGCGGTGTTTGTTGATATTTTTTTGATTTGAAGATGTAAGCCAAATAAACAATAGCCAGAATACCTACAATAAAGCAGGCTACTCCAACTGAAGGAATTGCTAATCTTAAAAATTCAGATAATCGCATTTATATTCTCCTTTACTCATGTGTTGGTGAACATTATAACATATATAAGTCATATATCAAAAATCATTTTTGTATCATTCTGTCAAAATCACGTGTGATATGATATAAGCGGATAGTGATTATCTTAATGTTGTGATAAAATATATATAAAAGATGGAGGGACTTATAATGAAAGTAATTATGAATGCAGATGATTTTGGTTTTTCAAAAGGTGTTAATTGAGCTATTTTAGAAGGATTTCAACAGGGAATTTTGACTTCAACAAGTTTAATGGTCAATATGCCTGGTTTTGATCATGCTGTTTCGTTGATGAAACAATATCCTGATTTATTACATGTGGGGATTCACCTCGTTACAACAGTGCAATATTCAATTGTGAAAGGATTAAAAACATTAACTGATGAAAATGATCATTTTTATCGTGATCCACAAATCATTGAAAAGAGTGATCAAAGTGAACTTGATTTGGAATATCAGGCTCAAATGGATAAGTTTTTAGCAACGGGTTTACATCCTGATCATATTGATTTTCATGTTTGTACAACACCTAAACAATTAAAGGCAGCTATGAAACTGGCTCAAAAATACAATTTACCAATGCGTGCTCAAACACAGGAAATAGAAGCTATTTTAGCACAAAATGGTATTCGTTATGCACCATGCCATATTCCGGATTTTTATGATCATGGGACTGTAGAAATGTTACTGAAATTATTGAATCGAAGTTTAAAAGAACAAAGAGAAAGTGTTGAATTTGCTTTGCATCCAGCTTATGTTGATCAAACTTTATTAGAATTAAGCAGTTATAATATCCAAAGGGCAAAAGAATTAGCAACATTAATGGATCCAAGAGTTATGGGATTTATACAAGAGCATTCTATTGAATTCATTCATTTTGGAAACATATAAAAATGAATTTGAAAATGTCATGATAAAAAATCCCATATTTTGTTGGATTATGTTACAATGAAAATAGGGAAGGAGAATATCTATGAAAAAACTATTAAAAACGTTGTCGTTGTTATTAGCTGTTTTCTTATTAACAGGATGTATGAAAATGACAATCAATCTTGAAGTCAATGCTGATAAAAGTGTCAATACATCTATGGACTTTTTGATGGAAGAAAGTGCTTTGACAGCTTCGCAAATGACAAAAGAAGAATTTGTTGAACAAATGAAAGAACAGATGTTATCTTCAGAAGAAACAAAAAATGTTAAAGTGACATCAATTGAAGAAACAATCAATGCATCAAATTGGGTTGGTGTACGTATGGAAGGGTTAGCTTCAACAGCAGATGAAATGGGAGTGAACATTACTGAAGAAACCATTGATGGTAAGGATTGTATAGTTCTTAAATTACCAATGGAAGATCTCAGTCAACAAATGGATTCTCAATTATTACAATCAGCAGATTACTCTGTAGATAAGATGAAAGCATTAGGTTTAGAAATGGTTATTAATGTCAAAATGCCAGGGAAAGCAACATCTAATGTAGGAACTGTTGATGGACAAAATGTGAAAATTGATCTTTTAGAATTAGTAAGCCAGTCTCATGCAACAAATGAAATCGTAATTTCATCACCAAAATCAGCTGGTATGGATATGACATTTATTTTTATTGGAATTGGGGCATTAGTTATTATTGGAATTGTTGTGTTTGTTTTAAAAAATAAAAAGAAAACAAAACAAACATTGATAGAAGACAATATAGATTCTCAATTGGATCAACCTGTAGAGTCTACGCCAGATACGCAAACAGAAACAATTCAACAAGAACAGATAATAGAACAGGATCAAAAACAACCACAAGATCATACAGATGAAAATAACGGCTAAGCCGTTATTTTTAATATACACTATGATAATAGATAATCATGAGTAATAAAACAATTAATAAAATAGAAATCGTTTGATTGATTTTTTTAAACATATATTTCATAGACTCACCTTATTTTTAATATATGCAAATATTTCAAAAGACTTTTCATTATATCAAAAAAATGTTAATATATTTCAAAAAGATAGAGGTGAAAAAATGCTAAAATTTACAAAGATGGAAGGACTAGGAAATGATTATATTTATGTAGATGGAATCTATCAAAAAGTGGATATGACACCTGAGTTTATTACCCGCATCAGTGATCGTCATTTTGGTATTGGTAGTGATGGTATGATTGTGATTTTACCTTCACAAAAATATGATTTTTTCATGCGTATGTTTAATCGTGATGGTAGTGAAGGAAAGATGTGTGGGAATGGGATTCGCTGTTTTGCTAAATTCGTTTATGATCATCATTTAACAGATCAAACTTATTTGGAAATTGAAACATTGGCTGGGGTCAAAAGAGTCTGGTTACATGTTGAAAATGGAACAGTGCAGTCAGTCAAAGTAGACATGGGTCAACCGTCTTTGAATACGCAGGATATACCTTGTCTTTTTAATAAGGAACAAATGGTTGATGAACCCTTAAACATCAATCATCATATTTATCGTTGTACAGCTGTTTCTATGGGGAATCCCCATGTTGTAACATATGTTGATCAGCTTGATTTTGAAATTGAAAAGATAGGTCCATATTTTGAAAAAAATGAAATGTTTCCTGAATCAGTCAATACTGAGTTTGTTCAGGTGATTGATCGCCAGCATTTAAAGATGCGTGTCTGGGAAAGAGGATCGGGAGAAACAATGGCCTGTGGAACAGGAGCCTGTGCCGTCATGTATGCCAGCTATGTCAATGGATTATGTGACTCACAGGTTGATGTGGAACTTTTAGGTGGTATTTTAAATATTCAATATCAGGACGGACATATTTTCATGGAAGGACCAGCCAGAACAGTTTTTGAAGGAATAATGAATGAGGAGGATTTTAAGAATGTATAGTACAGCACAAGAAATTATTCAATATATTAGAGATGCAAAGAAACAAACACCTGTAAAGGTTTATGTTAATGGACATGATTTACCAACAGATGACTCTATCAAAGTATTTGGAACAGAAACAAGTCGTGTTTTGATTGGTGATTTGGATAATGTTCAAAAATATTTAGAAGCTCATCAAGATCAAATTACAGAAACTTATTTAGAACAAGATCGTCGTAATAGTGCTATACCTATGTTAGATATGCGAAATATTAATGCACGTATTGAACCTGGAGCATTTATTCGTGAAAATGTGATAATTGAAGATAATGCCGTGATTATGATGGGGGCTGTCATTAATATTGGTGCTAAAATTGGTGAAGGTTCAATGATTGACATGGGAGCTGTCTTAGGTGGTCGTGCTGAAGTTGGAAAACACTGCCATGTTGGAGCTGGAGCAGTCTTAGCAGGAGTTATTGAACCACCTAGTGCCAAACCCGTTGTTTTGGAAGATGATGTTTTAATTGGTGCGAATGCAGTTGTTGTAGAAGGTGTTCGTATTGGTAAAGGTGCTGTTGTTGGAGCTGGAAGTATTGTCTTGAATGATGTGCCAGCTGGAGCTGTTGTTGCAGGAAATCCAGCACGTATCATTAAAGAAGAAAAAACAGATGAAACAAAAGAAAAGACACAGTTAATGGATGATTTAAGAAAAATTTAAGGTGAGATTATGGAAGATGTCAAACGCTGGAGAAGAGATTTACATCAGATTCCCGAATTAGGTTTAAAAGAATATCAGACGGCAGAGTATTTACGTCATGAATTAGAACAGATGGGATATCATTGGGAAAGTATCATCGAAACAGGAACGCTTGTTTATATTGATTATGGTTGTCAGTCAACTTTGGCTTTTCGTAGTGATATTGATGGTTTGCCTATTCATGAAAAAAATCAGGTGGATTATGTTTCAAAACATCCAGGATGTATGCATGCCTGTGGTCATGATGGACATATGAGTGCCTTATTAGGTTTTGCAAAACGTTTAAAAGAAATCAAAGAACCATTGAACTATAATATTCTTTTGTTGTTTCAGCCTGCTGAAGAATCACCAGGCGCAGCACGTCTGGTTGTAGAATCGGGTGTCTTAGAAAAATATCATGTGAAAGCTATTTTTGGAATGCATTTAATGCCAATGATTGAAGAAGGCAAAATTGCCTGTAAAAGTGGACCGTTAATGGCTATGTGTGGTGAAATGGATGTGACCATTCATGGACAAGGAGCACATGCAGGATTACCGCAGGAAGGTATTGACAGTATCATGATTGCTAACCATGCCTATATGCAATATCAGACAATGATTTCCAGACATATTTCACCGTTTTCACCAGTTATTTTCAATATTGGGGAAATACATGGTGGAACAGCACGTAATAGTGTTGCTACACAAACTTGTATGCATGGAACATTACGCTGTTATGATGAATCTCTTTTTCATAAAATGACACAGGAAATACAAGCTATTCATGATGGTTTAATGAAAAGTTATAACTGTCAGATTGAATGGAGTTGTCCACCTATGTATCCACCAGTGATGAATCATCAATCGTTGTATCAACAATTGAAAGCATGTGTGGATCCATCGACATATATTGAATTGGATGAACCATTGATGTTAGCTGAAGACTTTGCTTTTTATCAAAAAGCAATTCCTGGGGTGTTCTTTTTTGTAGGTACAAAATGTCAGGAATATCAAAGTGGATTACATACGGAAACGTTTGATTTTCATGAAGAAGTTTTAGAAACGGCAGTTGATTTATATGAGAAATTGGCTAGAAATATAAAGGGGGTATAAATTGTGGAAGATTGGTATACAAGAGGGGAAAATGCTTTTTTAAAAGCTTATGGTCGTTATGATGTTGTTTTAGAAAAAGGTGAAGGTGTTTATTTATATGATACAAATGGACGTCGATATTTAGATTTTTATTCAGGTATTGGAGTCAATTCATTAGGATATCATTATCCTGCCTATGTTGAAGCTATGCAAAAACAGATGGCGACATTAACACATGTATCAAATTATTTTTATACACCAATTGCTGTAGAGGCAGCTGAAGCTGTCAAAAAAGCAACACAGTTAGAAGCCGTCTTTTTCTGTAATTCAGGAACAGAAGCAACAGAAGGCGCTTTAAAACTGGCTAGAAAATATTATTATTTAAAACATGGTAAAGCAGATAGTGAGATTATATCATTTCATCATTCTTTTCATGGACGTTCAACAGGTTCTGTCAAATTAACAGGGAATCCAGCTTATCAAAAAGCCTTTGGACCACTCATTGATGGTGTCTGTTATGCCACATTAAATGATATTGAAAGTGTCAAAAGTCTCATTAATGAACGTACTGCAGCTATTATTGTGGAACCTGTTCAAGGTGAAGGTGGTGTTTATCCTTGTGATAAAGCCTTCATGCAAGAATTAAGAGTTTTATGTAATGAACATGATATTTGTCTGATTTTAGATGAAGTTCAATGTGGTATGGGACGAACAGGAACAATCATGACTTATTTCCAATATGATATTTTACCTGATATCGTGTGTCTGGCAAAAGGAATTGGCTGTGGAATCCCAGTTGGTGCGTTTGTGGCTAATAAAAAATGGGCACAAGCTATGGAACCAGGAGATCATGGAAGTACATATGGTGGTAATCCATTTGCTTGTATGGCAGTCAAAACAGTTTTTGACATCTTAGAAAAAGATCAGATTCTACCACATGTTCAGGAAGTTTCGCAGTATCTCATTCAACGTTTAGATGAAGTTGTTGAACAGTTTGATTGCGTGATAGAACGTCGTGGACTTGGTTTGATGCAAGGATTAGTATTGAATCAAGAAGCGAAAAGTGTTGTGAAAGCATTGTTAAATGATGGTGTTATTGTTGTAACAGCTGGCAGCAATGTGATTCGTATGTTACCGCCATTGATTATCACACCACAACATGTTGATGAATTTATTGAGAAATTGAAAAAAATTTTAAAAAAATGATCATAAAAAAAAGAAAAACTCCTTACTTTTTGCGTATATAGAAGTAAGGGGGTTTTTCTATGCATAAATATCCAATTGAATTACAAGATGAAGAAAAGTCATGTGGAGCTTATTGTATTGATATGATTTTAAAATATTATCATTTTTATGATGAAATCAAAAATATAAAGAAAAAAGCCAGATTAAATCAAAATGGAATCTCTATAAGAGGTATGATTGAATGTTTAAAAAGTTATCAGATTGAAGCCAAAGCCTATGAAGCCACTTTAGAAGATATTGTTAGAGAAGTGAAGTGTCCATGTATTTTATATATGATTTATGATGGAATAGGACATTTTGTTGTGTTATATGAGATCAAAGATGAAGAGTATATCATTGGTGATCCAGCAAAAGGATTAGTCAAAATGTACATAGAAGAGATGAATGAACATTATGGGCAAAGAGTCATTGTGATTAAACATGTGGGACGTGTTCCTCAGCTTCATTATAAAAGTTATAGACAATTTTTAAAAGATACCTTTTTTGCTTATCAGCGTTATATGATATCTTTGATATGGAAAGGTCTATGGATTGCGGTTATGGGTTATGGCAGCAGTTATTTTTTTCAGATTCTGATTGATTATATTCATTTGAAAACTGCCTTTTTCTATATGGCCATATTAGCGATGGCTTATACAACCTTAGAATGCATACGTACATATATGACACAATTAAAAATGAAAGAAATGATTCATCTCCAAAAGGCTATGGATGAAGATTATGTTTTTCAGTCACTTATGAATATGTTGAAACAGTCACATTCATTTTTTTATCAGGATCATGGTGTGATTCAAAGTCAATTATTAAGTCTTTTTGATTTGACAGAAATGAGTCTGGAGTGTTTTGAGAAATTCTTTTTAGATGGTTTATTCTTTGTTGTTTTATTTGTGGGTATGTGTTTATTGAATATCTGGTTAGCCTTGATTGTAGCAGTGACTTTTATAGTCATATGTGTCATCAGTTATTTTCGATTAAAAGATTTTCAAAGCATAAATAAAAATTATTTAGAAGCACATTATCTTTTTAGACATCATGTGTTAGAATTGATCGATAATCATTCTTTAATTCGCTATTTTCATTTGTTTCAAAGACAACGTGAAAGAAGTTATCATGTCTATTTAGATGAAGCTTTATTAAAAGAAAAACAAGCCTTATTTTTAAATCAATTTCAGTCTTTAATTCAATATTTGATTGTTTTATGTTATGGTATTGTTTTATTGGCAGGATTTTATCTTTTTCATCTTCAACATATTACAATGGGACAGTTGATCATGTTTTATATGCTGGTTTCTTATTGCATTCAGCCTGTTTTAAATATGGTTGCTTTAGCCAGTCAGTATAAACAGGTCAGTTTGATTTATGATAAGTATAAGAATTTTGAAGTTGATTTAGAGGAGACAAAATGTACTCTTGATCAACCGATTACATCTATTCGTTATGATGATGTCACTTATGCTTATGGTTATCAGTTGCCAGTTTTAGAACATATTGATTTAAATATCCAACATCATCTGTGGATTAAAGGTATTACAGGTAGTGGAAAAACAACCCTTTTAAAGTTATTATTGGCAGAAGACTTAGCATATCAGGGTGATATTTATATCAATGATTTAGAATTGAGGCAGATTGATTTGGCTTCTTTATATGAACATATTGGATATTTAAATGAAACGCCAACATTTTTACATATGACACTTCAAGATAATTTTCTATGTCAGGATGAAAAGAAAATACAATTCTATTTAAAAACATTTGGACAGGAAAGTTTAAATGATATGATGCATATTGTCTTGTCAGAAAATGGATATCCATTATCCCTTGGACAAAGACAGGTTGTTGCATTGATTCGCATGTTGTGTCGTGACTGGGATGTGCTGATTTTAGATGAGGCTTTTTCACATATGGATACACGTTTAGCAAATAAAATTTTACGTTATCTGATGAAAAATGATGAAGGAAAAATTTATATTATGATTAACCATCAAACAAAGATAGTGAACAAGAATATGGAATGTGTTATAATTGAAAAAGGAAAAATAAAGAAATAAAGGGTGAGAAGATGAATATTGATTTTGTATATGAAGATGAAAAGCATTTATGTCAGGAAGATTATGAAGCTGTTTTTCGAAAAATTATTGAAACAACATTACAGACATTGCAGATTGATGATGATGTAGAATTATCATGTGTGATTGTTGATGATGAACAGATTCATCAGATGAATCGTGATTATCGTCATATTGATCGTGCAACAGATGTGATCAGTTTTGCATTAGAAGATAATGAACAATATTATGTGGCCGGTATGCCAAGAAGCTTAGGGGATATATTCATTTCATATGAACATGCCTGTCAGCAGGCACAGGAATATGGACATTCATTAAAACGTGAAATGTGCTTTTTAATGACACATGGACTTTTACATTTGCTTGGTTATGACCATATGAATGAAGATGATGAAAAAGAAATGTTAGCTTTACAAAAAGATATTTTAAATCAGTTAGGAATAGAAAGAGGTTAGAATATGGATTATCAAGAACTTGTTGATGAAGCATTCAAAGCTTCGCAAAATGCATATGTTCCTTATTCTCATTTTCGTGTGGGGGCCTGTTTATTGTTGAAAAATGGACAAAAAATTTATGGCACAAATATTGAAAATGCGGCTTATGGTTCAACAATGTGTGCTGAACGTAATGCTGTGTTTCAGGCTTATTGTCAAGGCTATCGCCAGGATGATATTGTAGCACTAGCCATTGTTGGTGACTGTTCACCACTTATTTCACCATGTGGAGCCTGCCGTCAGGTTTTGGCTGAATTGTTAGATCCCCTTACACCTATTATTTTAGGAAGTAAAGATTATTATGAAGTCACAAATATGCAGGAGTTATTACCTCGTGCATTTACAGGAGAGAGTTTATGACATTTAAATCAGGATTTGTAAGTATTGTTGGACGCCCTAATGTTGGAAAATCAACATTATTGAATCATATTTTAAAAACAAAATTAGCGATTACATCATCAACAGCACAAACGACACGTAATACGATTCAAGGTATTTATACAGATGATGAAGCGCAGATTATTTTTATGGATACACCAGGGATTCATAAACCACAGGATGGTTTAGGATCTTTTATGAATACCAATGCTTTAAATAGCATTTATGGTGTGGATATTGTCTTGTTGCTTGCGCCAGCGAATGAAAAGATTGGTCGTGGAGATCGTTTTATTGTCAGTCGTTTAAAGGAAGCAGATGGACCTGTTTATCTTCTTTTAAATAAGATTGATTTGTTGTCAAAAGATGAATTAATTCAAAAGTTAAATGAATGGAAAGAAATGTTTGATTTTAAAGAGATTATTCCTATTAGTGCTTTAAATGGGGATAATGTTGAACATCTCATGGATACAATCAAAAATGATTTAAAAGAAGGGGTTATGTATTATCCTAAAGATCATATTACTGATCATCCAGAACGTTTTATTATGGCAGAATTTATTCGTGAAAAGATTTTATATTTTACTCATGAAGAAGTACCTCACAGTGTTGCGATTGTGATTGAAAGTATGACTGAAGATGAAGATGGTGTTCATGTCATGGCGGCGATTGTTGTGGATCGTCCAAGTCAAAAAGCTATTATTATTGGTAAACAGGGAAGTATGATTAAAAAGATTAAACAAAATGCCAGACGTGAAATGAAACGTTTTTTACAAACTCCAGTTACATTAGAACTTTTTGTGAAAGTAGAAAAGAATTGGCGTAATAAACAAAAGTATTTAAGAGAGTTTGGTTATGATGAAAATGACTATTCATGAGGAAGTTGTTGAAGCTGTTATTTTAAAGAAAACACCGTATAAAGAAAATGATATGATTTTACATATTTATAGTCATGAATATGGAAAAATGAGTGTGATGGCACGTGGGATTCGTAAAATGACAAGCAAGAATGCCCGTGGGTGTCAAGAAATGATGTTAAGTGAATTGACGATTGCCTTAAAAAAAGGAATGAGTACATTGATTAAGGCTACACCACTTGATTATTTTAGACACATTGAAGAAAATTTGGAAAGTGAGATTGTTGGACAGTATATTCTAGAATATTTCTATCGTTATGTTGAAGATAATCAACCTTTAGAAAAAGAATATAGAATGTTATATGAAGCTTTACATGCTTTGGATTTGGGATATCCACCATTGCTTGTTTATCTGCTTTTTAATGTCTTTATTTTAGAACATAATGGGGTATCTTTGGATGTTGATGGCTGTGTTTTGTGTGGTTCACCTCAAGTTGTTTCTATTTCATTGGAAGATGGAGGATTTTTATGTTCAAAACACATAGGACATCATCAGCCCTATTCTCAGGATATTTTAAAAGCTTTTCGACATATTCATAAGATTCCTATAACCGCTATTGATCATTTACATATTTCTTCATCAGCCATTCAGGTATTAGTGCCTTTAATGGAATCGTTGATTGAAGAATATACGGGAATTCAGTTGAAAACATCACGTTTTATTCATCAAATTGTGTAGAAATTCTACACAATTTTATTTTTCTTCAAAACAAATTAGTGTATAATATGAGCATATAAAGGGGAAATGTTATGGGACAATTTTTACCAACAACAAAAGAAGAAATGTTAGAAAGAGGATGGCAACAGCCTGATTTTGTCTATATTAGTGGAGATGCCTATGTTGATCATCCATCATTTGGTGCAGCGATTATTACACGTACTTTAGAAAGTCGTGGTTTTAAAGTGTGTTTTTTAGCACAACCAGATTGGCGTCGTTTGGATGATTTTCAGCGTTTTGGCAAACCACGTCTTGGCTTTTTGATTTCTAGTGGTAATATTGATTCAATGGTGAATCATTATAGTGTATCCAAGAAAAGACGAAAAAAAGACAGTTATTCTAATAATGGAGAAATGGGTCATCGACCTGATCGTGCAGTGATTGTTTATAGTCAAAAAGTGCGTGAAGCTTATCATGATGCAACCATTTTGATTGGTGGTATTGAAGCCAGTCTAAGACGTTTGGCTCATTATGATTATTGGGATGATAAAGTCAGAAAATCTATTTTAATTGATGCGAATGCAGATTTATTGATGTATGGAATGGGAGAAAACAGCATTATTGAGATTGCTGAAGCATTGGATGCAGGACTTGACGTGCATGATTTGACTTATTTAGATGGAACAGTTTTTAAAACAAAGGATTTATCTATGATTCCAGATGATCATATCATGTTACCATCATTTTTTGATATAACTCATGATAAAAAAGAATATGCCAAATCATTTGGTATTCAATATCGTAATACTGATCATTATAATGCCAAAACATTGGTTGAACCATATGAGGGATTTTATGTCGTACAAAATCGCCCTAATCGCCCATTAACGCAGATGGAGTTTGATGATACATATGCTTTGCCTTATCAAAGAACATACCATCCAAGCTATGATTATATTCCAGCGATTGAAGAAGTGCGTTTTTCACTTATCAGTAATCGTGGCTGTTTTGGGGCCTGTAATTTCTGTGCTTTAAACTTTCATCAGGGACGTATCATTCAATCACGTTCTCATGAGTCGTTAGTTGAAGAAGCTAAGAAAATTATCCAGGATCCAGATTTTAAGGGTTATATTCATGATGTTGGAGGACCAACAGCGAATTTTAGATTTCCTAGCTGTGAAAAACAAACGACACATGGAGCCTGTCCGACCAGACAGTGTTTATGGCCAAAACCATGTCGTCAATTAAGAGTCGATCATAGTGATTATTTGGCTTTGCTTAAAAAACTAAGAAGTTTAGAAGGTGTTAAAAAAGTCTTTGTTCGTTCTGGTATTCGCTATGATTATTTAATGTATGATCAGGATGATACATTTTTTAAAGAACTGATTCAACATCATATCAGTGGTCAATTAAAGGTTGCTCCTGAGCATATCAGTAATCAGGTTCTCGATAAAATGGGAAAACCTCATCGTGAACTGTATGAAAAGTTTGTGGATAAGTATAAACGACTCAATAAAGAGATGAACAAAAATCAGTATCTTGTTCCTTATTTGATGTCATCGCATCCAGGTAGTGATTTAAACAGTGCTATTGAATTGGCTGAATATTTAAGAGATATCCATCATCAGCCAGAACAGGTTCAAGATTTTTATCCAACTCCTGGAACTTTATCAACAGCTATGTATTATACAGAGTTAGATCCACGAGATTTGACACCTGTTTATGTTGCGAAAACACCAAAAGAGAAAGCAATGCAACGTGCTTTGATGCAATATCGTCGTCCACAAAATTATCATCTTGTCTATGAAGCTTTAACATTAGCAAAAAGAACAGATTTAATTGGTTTTCAAAAGAAATGTTTAATTAAACCAAAAGGTCAAAAACGTCCACTACGAAGGGGGTCATGATATGAAACGTACTGCTTTCTTTACATCATCCATGCATATCAATATTCGTTATCATGTTTATGAGCCTCAAGTTGTGATTCGTGTAAAAGGCATTGTGCAGATTCATCATGGTTTAGGAGAACATGCTGGACGTTATGAGCATTTTGCTTCTTTTCTAGCAAGTCAAGGCTTTGTGGTGGTGGTGAGTGATTTTGCTGGACATGGACGTTCTTTAATTGATTTTGAACAGGGATATTTTGGAGAACATGATGGGCCTATGCATCTGATTGAAGATATGCATCATTTGCAGATGATTATTCGTGAAAAGTATCCTGATTCACCTTATTTCATGCTGGGAGTTGATTTAGGCTCTATTTTGATACGTAAGTATATGACTGTTTTTGGTGACTTTATTGAAGGAGCTTTATTACTGGGAACACCTTCAAAAGTTGATTTCTTCTATTTGAAACGTATTTATTTACGTTTATTAAAGATGTGGAAGGGACCACTTCATAAAGCACAACAATATTCTCGCTATCTTCGTCATCGTTTAAATAAAAGAATTCGCATGACAAGTGATATGGACTGGTTAACGAGTGATGAAGATGAAAGACAACGTTTTCTGGAAGATCCTATGTCACATTTTGCATATACTGTTCAGGGATATCGAGATATTATTCATATGATACAGGAAGTCAATACTGAAAAAACAATCATGAGTATTCCTTCGTTTTTATCAATATATATTGGTATTGGTGAAAATGATCCTATGTGTCCTCATATTCAAAAACTTATTGAAAAATATAAAAAAATACCGCTTCAGGATCTGACATTTGAAATCTTTTCAGGGCAACGACATGCCTTGTTGTTTGAAAAAGATAAAAAGTTGGTTTATAAGAGTATACTGAAATGGCTAAATGAAAGGACATATTTATAAAGTACACTCATTGTTGGTTGACAAATGACTACTATAAGGGTATAAATACGAAGTAAATATATAAATAAAAGACTTGGCTTGTGCTAGGTCTTTGCTATTTTATATAGGTATAAACATAAATAAAAAGGGGTATAAATATGGCGAACAAAGATATGGATAAATTAATTGCTCATGCAAAAAATTCAGGATTTGTTTATCAGGGTTCTGAAATTTATGATGGGCTTGCAAACACTTGGGATTATGGTCCTTTAGGTGTGGAAATGAAAAATAATATTAAGAAATTATGGTGGAAACGTTTTATTCAGGAATCACCATATAATGTTGGATTAGATTCAGCAATTTTTATGAATCCACGTGTCTGGGAAGCTAGTGGGCATGTTGGTGGATTCAGTGATCCATTGATTGACTGTAAACATTGTAAAACAAGACATCGTGCTGATAAATTGATTGAAGATTATGATCCAAATATTCATAGTGATGGTTGGGCACCAGAAAAAATGATGGAATTTATTAGAGAACATCATATTCAATGTCCAAACTGTGGAAGTGAAGACTTTACAGATATTCGTGAGTTTGAATTGATGTTTAAAACATATATGGGTGTTGTCAAAGATGCCAAAAGTGTTGTTTATTTAAGACCTGAAACGGCTCAGGGAATTTTTGTGAATTTTAAAAACATTCAAAGAACATCACGTAAAAAAGTTCCATTTGGAATTGGTCAGATTGGGAAATCTTTTAGAAATGAAATTACACCAGGTAATTTTATCTTTAGAACAAGAGAGTTTGAACAGATGGAATTAGAATTCTTTACAAAGCCAGATACAGATTTAGAATGGTTTGATTATTGGAAAAATCAATGTATGCAATTTTTATTGGACTTAGGATTAAGTGCAGATAATTTAAGATTTAGAGATCATGAAAAAGAAGAATTATCATTCTATTCTAAGGCAACGAGTGATATTGAATATCTTTATCCATTTGGATGGGGTGAATTATGGGGTATTGCTGATCGTACAGATTATGACTTAGGTAGACATCAGGAATATTCTAAGAAAAATCTAGAGTATTTAGATCCTGAAACGAATCAAAAATACTTACCATATGTTATTGAACCATCAGTAGGGGCAGATCGTTTATTCTTATCTGTTTTAGCTGATGCTTATGAGGAAGAACAGTTGGAAAAAGAAACACGTCTTGTGATGCATTTCCATCCAGCTGTGGCACCTGTAAAAGCAGCTATTTTACCACTTACAAAGAAACAAAGTGATAAAGCTATGGAAGTTTATCAGTTGTTAGCTAAGGAATTTAATGTGGAATACGATGTTGCTGGACAGATTGGAAAACGTTATCGTCGTCAGGATGCAATAGGAACACCATATTGTATAACTGTTGACTTTGACAGTGAAAATGATCAGTCTGTCACATTAAGAGATCGAGATACAATGGAGCAGATTCGTTTACCAATTCATGAACTTGTAGATTATCTTACAAAAAAGATTCGTTTTTAATAAAGGAGGGCATATATGGCACGTCTATCACAGGAAAAGATAAATGAAATCAGGCAGAGCGTTGATATTGTTGATGTGATTGGCGAGTATCTTCCTTTGGAAAAGAAAGGAAGAAATTACATAGCATTATGCCCTTTTCATGATGATAAACATCCTTCAATGTCTGTTTCGCCTGATAAGCAAATTTTTATGTGTTTTGTGTGTGGTACGGGAGGCAATGTTTTTACATTTTTACAGAAATATTTAAAAATATCATACATAGAAGCTGTTAAAAAAGTTGCCGAAATAGGTCATATTGATTTGAGTGAATATCATTTAGATGTCGTTTCATCACCGATTTCTAAAGAAAATGCTTCACTTTATCAAATGCACGAAGAAGCACAGAAAATTTATAGTTACTATCTCAATACAAAATTGGGACTGGAAGCAAAAGCTTATTTAACGAAACGTCATTTTTCTGATGAATTGATTAAAGAATTTCAAATTGGCTATGCACCTTTGCAGTCAACTTTATATCAGGCATTTGAAAAATTGGGCTTTCAGGAAATAGATATGGTCAAGTCTGGGCTGATTGTAGAATCATATCAGCATTTTGACCGTTTCCAAGATCGTATTATGTTTCCATTATATAATCAGCAAGGACAGGTTGTTGGATTTAGTGGACGTATTTATAAACCAACACAAACTGACAGCAAGTATATCAATTCTCCTGAATCTGATATTTTTATCAAAGGACAGACGCTTTATCATTACCATCAATGTAAAGATGCGGTTAAAGAAGCTGGATTTATATACTTACTGGAAGGATTTATGGATGTCATAGCGATGTATAAAGCAGGTATTGAAAATACAGTCGCTATTATGGGAACAGCTCTGACAAAGGGACATATTCAGGCTTTACGTCGTTTGACGCATCATGTTCATTTGTGTTTGGATGGTGATCAGGCTGGACAAACAGCTATGAGTAAAGCTGCCAGAGAATTAGAGGAAGCTGGTTTTCAGGTATCCATTATTGTTTTACCTGATAATCATGATCCTGATGAAATCTATGAAGAACATGGTAAAGAAGGATTACAGGAAGCCCTTAAAAAGACATTGAAACCGATTGAATTTTTAATGAATTTTGAGTATCAGAAAATAGATTCTCAAAATTATGATGATCGTAAAAATTATTTAGAGAAAATGTGTTATGAAATTGCTAAAATTCATGATCCTATTGATCAGGATTATTACATTCAGGTTTTATCGAAACAGTCAGGTTTTTCTTATGATCTGATTCATCAGCAGATCAATGGGATGAAACCTCAATTTCATCAGGAAACAAGAGTCCCACAAAAGAAAATAACACATTTAAAGGATAAATATCAGCAAGCTGAACATGATTTGTTATTTTATATGTTAAATCATAAAAGTGTCGCTTTGAAATATGAAGCAAAAGCAGGTTTTATGTACAATGATCAATATCGTATCATTGCTTCTTATATTATTGACTATTATCGTCATCATAATCAATTAGAAATTGCAGATTTGATAAATAGTATACAAAAAGAAGATTTGATACAAACTGTGGTAGAGATTGCACAATCTCCTTTGCCTCAAGAATATGAAGAAAAAGCGATAGATGATTATATAGAAACCATAGGAAATCATGCAAAGAAAATGAAAAAAGAACAGTTATTAGAACAATTTCGTTATATATTAGATCCTCAACAAAAGGCACAGATTTTAAATGAGATTGTTAAATTAGGAGGTCAATAAAAAGTAATATGAAAAAGGATATGAAAAAGAAAGCAACACCAGTGACATTGGATGATTTGAAGAATTTAATCAAAGAAACAGCTGAAGCTATGGGTGGTAAATTATCTCAAGATGATTTAGATGCCTTTTTAACAAAGTATGACTTAGATGATGAATCAGCTGAAGAATTATTATCTTTTATTACGGATAATGATATTTTAATTGAAGATGGATTTGATGCTTTAGATGATATTGATGATGATCAGTTAATGAGTGGTATGGCAAGTGATTTGGATGATCTTGAAGCATTAGAAACATTGGATGATTTGGATAATTTAGATGATTTAGATTCAGATATTGACAATGATGTTGCTGATTTAGACTTTGGTGGCGATTTTGACATGTTAACAGGAGATACTGTTAATATGTACAGCAATGAGGAAGAAGATGATTCTAATCAGCTTGGAAGCAATGTAAAAATTAATGATCCAGTGAAAATGTATTTAAAAGAAATTGGACGTGTTGAATTATTAAGTCATGACGAAGAAATTTCTCTTGCGAAAAGAATATTAGACGGTGATGAAGAAGCTAAAAAGAAATTGGCAGCTGCTAACTTACGTCTTGTTGTATCTATCGCAAAAAGATATGTTGGTAGAGGAATGTTATTCCTTGATTTGATTCAAGAAGGAAATATGGGGCTTATCAAAGCTGTTGAAAAATTTGATTATACAAAAGGATTTAAGTTTTCTACATATGCAACATGGTGGATTAGACAAGCTATTACACGTGCTATTGCAGATCAGGCCAGAACAATTCGTATTCCAGTTCATATGGTTGAAACGATCAATAAATTAACAAGAGTTCAAAGACAATTGATCCAGGAATTAGGACGTGAACCTTCAGCAGAGGAAATTTCTGAAAAGATGGATGGCATGACACCAGAAAAAGTACGTGAAATTCAAAAGATATCTTTAGAACCTGTATCATTAGAAACGCCAATTGGTGAAGAAGATGATTCACATTTAGGAGATTTCATTGAAGATGAAGGGGCAATGTCACCAGATGATTATGCTGCGAATGAATTATTAAAAGATGAATTAAATGAAGTTTTATTAGAATTAACAGATCGTGAAGAAAAAGTTTTACGTTTACGTTTTGGTCTTGATGATGGTCGTACGAGAACACTTGAGGAAGTTGGTAAAGAATTTAATGTCACACGTGAACGTATCCGTCAGATTGAAGCCAAAGCTTTAAGAAAATTAAAACATCCATCACGTTCAAAACGTTTAAAGGATTTCTTAGATCGTTAATATGAAACTATCAAAAAGATTACAAGCCATTGCGGACTTGATTATCAAATATAAACATGGAGAAAGTCTTGGAGATATAGGAACTGATCATGCTTACTTACCTTGTTATTTAGTGAATGAAAATGTCATTCAAAAGGCTTATGCCTGTGATATAGCGAAGGGACCTATCCAAGCATCTATAGAAACGATTGGGAGTTATCATTTAGAGAATAAAGTCATACCACTGCTTGGCAGTGGTATTCATCCACTTTTAGATCAACAAGTCGATATGATTAGTATTTGTGGTATGGGTGGTAAGTTAATTGTGGATATATTAGATGAATTTCCTGAATATATCCAAGATCAACGATTATTTTTACAGGCTAATGTAGGTTTAGAAGTTTTACGTGAGTATCTTTATTTACATCAGATAGAAATTATTGATGAAGATATTGTGAAAGATGCACATCATATTTATGAAATTATGGTTTGTCAGAAAACATCAAAACAACTTTCTTATCAGGAAGAAGATATTTATTTTGGACCTTATTTAAGACAAAAGAAAAATACTTTATTTTATGAAAAATGGAGAAGACAATTACATATTTATCAAAATATATTGACTTCTTTAGAGGAAAACCATCCTCGTTATCAGGAAGTTTTACATATGATTGAAATGATAGAAGGTGAGCTCAATGAAGGCTAAAGAGATTATTGCAGTTATGGAAAAGCATTTTCCTCTTTCTTTACAGGAAGAATGGGATAAATGTGGATTACAGATTGGTCAGATTGAAACAGAAGTTTCTAAGATAATGATTGCGTTAAATGCTGATTTACAGACTATTGATGAAGCCATTAGGAATCAATGTCAGATGTTAATTACACATCATCCATTTTTATTAGATCCCATTGTGAATATTGATCAGGATGATTTTATGGGCGCATTTATTTTTAAAGCTATTGAACATCATATCGTTGTTTATAGCTCACATACGGCTTTAGATAATGTGGCAATGAATGAATGGCTCATGGAAGCATTAGGTATTCATGATATCGAACGTGGTGAAGATGGAATCACACGCATAGCCACTTTGAATCAGCCTATGACAATGGATGATTTTCTTGACCATGTACAGACAACTTATCATTTAAAGCATTTTCAATATGCTGGACATGCTGATATGGTTCGTAAGGTTGCGATATGTGGGGGAAGTGGAGCAGATTTTATGTCACAGTTCTATGGAAAAGCAGATGCCTATTTAACTGGAGATACCAAATATCGTCATGCGAAAAATGCAGTTGACCATCATATGTTATTGATTGATATTCATCATCATGCAGAAAACATTATGGTGAGAAAATTAAAAGAATTATTAGAAAAGGAAGTGAATGTAGAGATAATAGAAGGAAGTTCTCCTGATTATTATCACTACCGATAATATGATTTTGACAACCATGTGTTATATTCAAAAGGATCATCAGACACTTATGCTCCATCGCATAAAAAAAGAAAATGACATCAATGGTGGAAAATGGATTGGTGTTGGTGGTAAATTTGAAGAGGGTGAAAGTGCTGAAGAATGCATGAGACGAGAAATCTATGAAGAAACAGGTTTAACAGCTTTAAAACTTCAACTTCATGGATTTGTTGTTTTTCCTAAACTTTACCACGGTCAGGATGAAGGGATGTTTGTTTATACATGCTGGGATTTTAGTGGTGAAATTCATGAATGTGATGAAGGTATTTTACAATGGATCGACAATGATCAGATTTCATCTTTACCTATGTGGGAAGGTGATTATCATTTCTTTGAATGGATTCAAGATTCAAAATTTCATAGTGCAAAGATTGTTTATGAAAATGATCAGTTAATAGATTATCAGGAAAGTTGCTATTAAGATTTAAAAATGAAGAAAATTGTAATTGGATTGATTGCTGCTTTCTTTTTTATCATTGCTTATTTTTATTTGTCAGGTCAAAAAATTTCACCATTAGAAAAAGAAATAGCAACAGATATTTTTCATGGAATTCAAGAATCAAAAGAACCATTAGAAGATATTTTCAATCAGAATATGACTGAAGAATCGGTAGATCAAGTCTGGTTAAGAATATCTGAACTTTGTGATTATGGCTATGATTTGGATCGGTTAAATGAATATCAAAGGAATTTTTGGCTGGTGTTTCATTTTCTTGGAGAAACAGGGAGTGGTGGTATTGAACAATTTTTTTATAATGGTTATGAATTTGTTGAATCTACACTTCATACTTTACAAACTTTAAAGTTGAATGATGGTTATCAATACTTAAAGAACGCACAGGAGATTTATCCTCATGAGATTGTAGAAATGTATAGTGATCCAAAAATGTCTGAGCAGTTAAATAAAATAGATGAGTACTACAATGATGTAGAAGAAGAATGTTATCATTTTCTTATTCAATATCTTCAAGAATATAAAGATGAATTTATAGAAAAATGAATTGATGAAATAACAATTTGAATTTTAACACTCTTAGGAGTGTTTTTCTTTATAGTTTCGTTTGTCTTGAGTGTGGTCAAGGTTTCATCTATAATATTTATGGAGGTATGGAATATGAAAGATTTATATTTAATGAGGCATGGTGAAACATTATTTAATCAAAGAAGAAAGATACAGGGATGGTGTGATTCTCCATTAACTGAAAAAGGAATAGAACAAGCTCAAAAAGCAGGAGAATTATTAAAAGATATTCATTTTGATCATTGTTATAGCTCTACGTCTGAAAGATGTTGTGATACACTTGAACTTGTGACTCATCAACCTTATCAAAGATTAAAGGGAATTAAAGAAAGATATTTTGGTGTGTTTGAAGGTGAAAGTGAAGATTTAAATCCTCCTGTTGATAAATATGATGATTTCTTTCCTATTTATGGGGGAGAAACAAGATTACAGGTTATGGAAAGAATGGTAACAACGCTAAAGGATATTATGGAACAGGATGCATGTCAGACTGTTTTGGCTGTATCACATGCTGGAGCTTGTCGTTGTTTTTTATCACATTTAGGGCAACCTGAACAATTATTGAATGGTCAAAAATTAGGGAATTGTAGTATTTTACATTTTCATTATGATCAAGGTCAATTTACATTTGTTGAAATGTGGAATATTTAAGAAATGAGGCACTCTTAGAAGTGCTTTTTATTGTGAAATGATTTTTGGTAATGATTCAAAAGCGATTCCATTATATCAATCATTAAGTATTGATTTTCAAAAAAATATACAGTCTTATTTAGTGGGATTACGCACTTTATCTATTTATGAAAGATGGATTGAACATCATGAAAAAGAAGCTTTAATGATTGATCAAAAATTAGATACATATCAATCATCTTATCCATATCGTGTTGAAATAGAAATGCAAAAAGATCTTATTCAAAATATTAATTCTTTAAGAACCATAGATTTTGTATATTTATAGTATTGTAAAAATAAAAAACAGGAGTACAATAATTGTTTGTATAGGGAAAGGGGAGAAAAGGATGGATCAAAGTCGAAAATCTACAGATTTGATTTATGGAAGTATAGCAAAATCTATTTTTTGGTTTTCAATCCCACTTTTGATTGGAAATCTATTCCAACAACTATATAATACTGTAGATGCATATGTCGTAGGGAATTATGTTTCTAAACAGGCATTGGCTGCTGTTGGGGCGTCTTCACCTATCACAAATATGCTTATTGGTTTTTTTATGGGATTGGCAACAGGTGCAGGAGTTGTGATTGCTCAATACTACGGAGCCAATGATTCTAAAAGATTAAAACAGGCTATTCATAGTTCAGCAGCTTTAACGATTGTTATGGCTATTTTCTTAACGATTGTTGGTGTTTTATTCACTAATCCACTTCTACATATGATAGGTATACCTGCAGATGTGTTTCCTGAATCATCAACATATTTAACAATTTATTTTGGTGGAATCACTTTTGCATTGATTTATAATATGGGGGCAGGTGTTTTACGTGCTGTTGGAGACTCAAAAAGGCCACTCTATTTTCTAGTAGCAGCCTGTTTAACAAATATTGTGTTAGATTTATTGTTAGTGAGAGGTTTCCATATGGGTGTGGCAGGAGCAGCTATTGCGACTGATGTTTCTCAGGCATTAAGTGCTTTACTGGTTTGTATTGTCTTGATGAAAAGTGATGAAGTCTATGCTTTAAAAATAAGAAAAATTCGTTTTCATCTTCCTATTTTAAAGCGTATTATTATGATTGGATTGCCTACGGCTTTACAACAAAGCATTGTGTCTTTATCTAATGTCGTGGTGCAATCTTATGTCAATGTTTTTGGCTCAGATGTTGTGGCAGGTTATTCAGCAACGATTCGTATTGATGGTTTTGTGAATTTGCCTTTACAAAGTTTTAATATGGCAATTACCACATTTGTTGGACAAAATATTGGAGCTAAGCGATATGATCGTGTCAAACGTGGTTCAAAGATAGCTTTATGGATGACTTTTGCGGTTGTGGGAGCTATGACTGTCTTTTTATTCTTCTTTGGAAGAGATGTTATTCGTATCTTTAATAGCGATCAGGCAGTAGTAGAAGCAGGATGGAAAATGTTATTTGCCTTTTTAACATGTTATATGTTATTACCAATTGTGCAGATTTATAATGGTGTTTTAAGAGGGGCTGGAAAATCATCTATCCCAATGTATATTATGGTATTTAATTTTGTTATTTTAAGACAGATTTATTTAGCTATTGTAACTTCAATGACATCTGATGTTTTCTTTGTTTTCTTTGGTTGGCCAGTGACATGGATCAGTGCTGCTATTATGTTTATTATTTATTATCATAAAGTGAAATGGCTACCTGATGATTAAGTTTTCCTTTCTGGAAAACTTTTTTAATAAAAAATTTAACTTCAGTTAAATGTTGGTAATTGATTTTAACTCCATAAAAACGGCTATGTTAACCCAAAAAGATGCTCTATTCAATAAGAAATGGAGTGCCTATATATTGAGCCCGTCTAAATGTGCATGGATATTGGTAGATATTGACAAAATTATCATGAAGATTTCT
>NZ_NFLY01000059.1:0-11171 GCF_002161155.1 Massilimicrobiota sp. An105 | reverse complement strand
GCCGAACACAGAAGTTAAGCATCACAGCGGCGAAGATAGTAGGCAACTGCGAAAATAGCACGCTGCCAGTCCATGTGAGGGAATAGTCATTCTATTCCCTTTCTTTTTTATTTTGTATAGTGAAAGAGGACTACCTTGTCTCATCTGGTGGTTCTTTTTTATGATATATTTAATGATAATCATCAAATATTAAAATGATGATCAACTTAAATAATATTTATTTATATTAGTTTAAATGATAAATTGAAAGACTCGAATTATACTTATATAGAAAAAATATGTGATTTTTATAACTTTTTATATAAAGCAAAAGTATCTAAAAACTTAATAAATGTTAATATAAAATTTAAATTCCTTTTTAAAATATTTACAAAACACTTGTTATAGTGTTTTTATTTTTACAATTCTTTACAAAATGAAGATATTTAACTGAATTTTATAAATGCTATACTTTACTCGCTAAGGAGGAAGTATGAAAATGAAAAATAAATTTTTTAAATTGGGGATGAGTGCTCTTGTTGCAGCAACATTTTTAACAGGATGCGCTGAAGAAAGCACACAAGCAAAGGTTGATTTAAATTCAATGACAATTGAAGAAATTACAGAAAAAGCAAAAGAAGATGGAGAAGTCAATTCTGTTGGAATGCCTGATACATGGGCTAACTGGGTTGAAACATGGACAGAACTTAAAGATGAATATGGAATTAAACATACGGATACAGATATGTCTAGTGCAGAGGAACTTGCTATTTTTGCAAATGAAGCAAGTGATGCAACAAAAGACATCGGTGATGTTGGACAATCATTTGGGCCAGTTGCAGAAGAACAAGGTGTAACTTTACCTTATAAAACATCATATTGGGATTCAATTCCTGATTGGGCTAAAGATGATAATGGTGATTGGATTATAGGATACTATGGTACAATTACATTTATTACAAATACTGATCTTGTTGATCAAGCACCAAAAAGTTGGCAAGATGTTTTAAATGGAGATTATACATTAACAATTGGAGACGTTTCAGTAGCAACTCAGGCACAAAGTGCATTATTAAGTGCTGCTATCGCTTTTGGTGGTAGTGAAAGCAATATACAGCCAGGTCTAGACTTTTTCAAGACTTTAGCTGAAGAAGATCGATTAGATATGGGAGACACAAGTGTTGCACGTTTAGAAAAAGGTGAAATAGAAGTTGCAGTTTTATGGGATTACAATTCATTAGGATATCGTTCACAAATCTTAGAAAATAATGCCAATGCTCATTTTGAAGTATCAGTACCAACAGATGGAGCAATTCAAAGTGGATATTGTACAATTATTAATGCCTATACAAAACGTCCTTATGCTGCTGCATTAGCAAGGGAATATATTTTATCTGATGAAGGACAGATTAATTTAGCTAAAGGTTATGCGCGTCCAATTCGTGATGATGTAGAATTACCAGAAGATGTAAAGGCAATGCTTTTACCAGATGAACAATATAAAAATGCACGCTTTATTGAAGATCAGGAAGCTTGGGATCAAGCTGTGTCAGATTTATCAACATCTTGGCAGGAGGAAGTTGTTGCTTATGCACAATAATAAAGTTGTATTTGTTTTATTAGATGGATTACAGAGTGAATATGCTAGAGAGCATTTAGGTTATTTAGAACATTTATGTGAACATAAAAAGGCGGCTAAATATGAAGTGCTAGGTGAATTACCTAGCGCTTCACGCCCTATGTACGAAACAATTTTTACTGGATTACCAGTATATGAACATGGAATTACAAATAATAATATATGTCGATTATCTAATCAAATCCATATATTTGAATTACTTAAACAGAATCATAAAAAAAGTCTAGCATTAGCATATTATTGGATTAGTGAGCTCTATTTATCAGCACCATTTAATAAGTTTCAAGATGTCTATCATCATGATCCAAAGTCTTATATAGACCAAGGTTTTTTCTATTATGAAGACACTTATCCAGATAATCATTTATATGCATTATCATCAAGTTTAATGTCACATGATCAATATGATTTTGTGTTTATACATCCAATGGGTATCGACGATGCAGGTCATAAATATGGTGCAGGTTCACAAGAATACGCGCAAGCAGTTATTCAAAATGATAAACTCCTTTCAACATATATTCCACAATGGATTAAAGATGGGTATAGTGTTGTGGTAGGTGCAGATCATGGAATGAGTGAAAATGGTTATCATGGTGGTAATAGTCATCAGCAACGCACCACAGCATTATATATTATTGATCAACGCATTGTGAATGGGTATCATTCACAAGTTCTCACAACATTGGAGTTTGCGCCGTTGCTTTGTTATTTATTGGATATTCAAGCAACTGAAAAAATGAAACCTTTGGAGGTGAAACGTATTCATGAAAGCAAAAAAGAACTATAAATTTTATCTGTTCGCTTTATTACCCTTTTTTATCATTGTCTTATTATTTGAAATATTACCATTAATGAATATTGTGATAGAAAGTTTTTCAAAGACAGGTGGTGGAGGTTTTACTCTAGACCATTTTGTTAAAATTTTTAGTACACGTCTATATCAACAGTCTATTTATAACAGTTTATGGATATCTATTTTTTCAGCTGTTGTTGGTATATTTATTGCATTTATTGGTGCAAAAGCAGCACATAATGCCAGTCCTAAAATAAGAAATGCTTTCACTTCAGTATTAAATATTACAAGTAATTTTGCTGGAGTTCCATTAGCTTTTGCTTTTATGATTTTATTAGGAAATGTTGGTATATTAACATTAATTGGAAAAAATTATGGAATAGAATTTTTGGCTAATTATGATTTATATACAATTAATGGTTTGTTATTAACTTACATTTATTTCCAAATTCCATTAGGAACTTTATTGATGCTTCCTATTTTTTCAGGATTAAGAAAAGAATGGAAAGAAGCTGTAGGACTATTAGGTGGAAACAGTTTTCACTATTGGTTTAAAGTTGCAATACCATCATTATTACCAAGTATATTAGGAACATTTTCAGTTTTATTTGCCAACTCATTAGCGGCTTATGGAACAGCATATGCATTGTTGAGTAATAATATTTCTCTATTACCAATTCGTATTTCTCAACAATTTGTTGGTGAAGTTGTTCAAAATCAAGAATTTGGTTGTGCTCTTTCATTGGTCATGATGGCTTTAATGGTTATTTCAGTTTTAATTACAAATAAATTACAAAAGAAATCAGGTGGAGTCCAATGAAATTAAAAACACAATTATGGGATGGATGTATTTTATTTATTATCGCAGCATTTTTAATTATACCATTAGCTTTAACTTTCTTATATTCTGTTTTTACAGCATGGATGGATATTTTACCAACTGGTTTTACTCTTAGCTTCTATTCAGAAATATTAACAGATGGAGCTTTTATTAATTCATTATTAAGATCTTTAGTTATTTCTTTTGTGCCAGTGTGTATTTGTAGTTTGGCTATATTATTAGTTCTTTATGTGACAACATTATATATGCCAAAATTAGAAAAGTATATTGAAATTTTATGTAATATTCCATATGCCATTCAAGGTGTTATTTTAGCAGTAGGTATAATTTCACTATATTCAGGTAAACCCGGCTTTTTATCAAATCGTCTTTTTCTTTTAGTAGGAGCTTACTGTATCATTATATTACCATATACATTTAGAGGTTTAAAAAATACTATTGGCGCATTAAATGTGAAATGTGTTGTAGAAGCTGCACAGGTGTTAGGTTGTTCTCAACTACATGCCTTCTTTGCAATTATTATTCCACAAATGAAAAATGGAATTATTTCAACAATGATGTTAGCTTTTACAATGTTATTTGCAGATTTCGTCGTTGTTAATATGATTGCTGGAAGTGCGTTTAGAACAGCAGGTATTTATTTATATCAAACAATGTCAAAATCAGGACAATTATCAAGTGCAATTATCGTTATTCTTTTTATTACAACATTTATCATTTCAACATTAACATTAATGATTCAAAATAAAGCAGTCACAAAGAGGGGGAAAAATTAATGGCATACATTGAATTTAGAGATATATGCAAAAGCTATGATGGTGAAAATCAAGTTTTAAAAAATATTCATTTAGATGTAGAAAAAGGTGAATTAGTTACATTACTTGGACCAAGTGGTTGTGGAAAATCTACATTATTACGATCTTTAGCAGGATTAGAGCAGATTAATTCAGGGAGAATTATATTAGATGGTAAAGATATTACAGATGTACCAGTTCAAAAACGTGGTATAGGGATGGTTTTTCAACAATACTCATTATTTCAAAATATGAATGTAGAAGAAAATATTGCCTTTGGTTTAAAAATCGCAAAAGTAGATAAAAATCAGATAGCTCAAAAAGTACAGCGTGCCATTGAAATGGTAGATTTGGTAGGAAAAGAAAAAAGTTATCCGAGTCAATTATCTGGTGGACAACAACAACGTGTAGCTATCGCAAGGGCAATCGTTATGGAACCAAAAGTTCTATTATTAGATGAACCATTAAGTGCAATTGATGCAAAATTAAGACGTGAGTTACAGGAAAAAATCAAACGTGTACAAAAAGAGTTAAAAATTACAACTATATTTGTAACACATGATCAAGATGAAGCCATGATTATGTCTGATAAAATTCATTTAATGAATGGTGGAATCATTGAACAAAGTGGAAATCCTGTAGAATTATATACACACCCTGTTTCTAAATTTGCGGCTGAATTTATAGGACATTATAATATATTAGATAATCATCAATTAAAAACATTGCTACCAAAACAAGACTTTGATAATCATTATTATGCAATTAGACCGGAAACCATTTCTATTCAAAATGAACCAATTCAAGATCAAAATGTCTATAGTTTTGAAGCAAAAGTTAGTCACTATATTTCAAGAGGAAATGTTTTACGATATACATTAAATTGTCATGATGTTATTTTAAAATCAGAAACATTGTTTAGAAGTTTTACACTGTTTGATGAAGGACAAAAAGTGTATGTTGGAATTGAGCCACATAATATTCTAGCCATTAGAGAATAAATGAAGACTGTTTAAAGACAGTCTTTTTAGACTATCAATGGAAATGAAAAAGAATTATAATAGGAGAGGGATGATAAAATATGATAAAACAAAATTTACACACACATTCACTTTATTGTGATGGCAAAAATACAATCGAGGACATGACTTTAGAAGCTATTCAAAAAGGTTTTACGATTTTAGGTTTTTCAGGACATGGGAATTGTCGAGAAATAGATGATTACTCTATGACTGATGATAACACCCAAAAATATATTCAAGATGTCCTTGAAGTCAAAGAAAAATATAAAGATCAGATACATATTTTTTTAGGTATTGAAGAAGATATTTTAGGACAAAGCTTTGAAAAAAATAATCCATATGATTATATTATTGGAAGTGTTCATTTTGTAAAAGCTGGTGAAGAATATTTAGCTGTTGATCAAAGTCAGGAAGTGACGCATAAGATTGTAGATTATTATGGGGATTTTTTAAGCTATGCTCAAAGTTATTATGAAGAAGTGAAAAAGATAGCTTATAGAAGTGATGTAGATATAGTAGGGCATATTGATTTACTTACAAAGTTTAATGAGAATGAAGAATTTATTGATTTTGATGATCAGGAATATTTAAAATTAGCATATGAATGTATTGATATGCTTATTGGTCAAAAGAAAATTTTTGAAGTCAATACAGGTGCTATTGCCAGAGGACAAAGAAAAACACCTTATCCACATCATATACTATTAAAATATATTCATGATCATGGTGGGAAAATCTGTCTTAATAGTGACTGTCATCAAAAAGAAATGTTAGATTGTTATTATAAAGAATCTTTAGAATTGATTCAAGATTGTGGTTTTACATCTATGATGGTGTTAACAGATCAAGGATTTATAGAAAAAGATATTCAAGAATTTTTATAAAAATGGAGATAAATAATGGAACAGAATTTTAATTTACATACGCATACAACACGCTGTCATCATGCTGTTGGAAAAGATGAACAATATATTCTGGCAGCGATAGAAGCTGGAATGAAAACGATAGGATTTAGTGAGCATATGGCCTATCCTCATGTAGAAATAGCTGCTGAACGTATGTATAATCGAGATGTTCAAGAATATTTACATACGATGTATCAATTAAAAGATAAGTATAAAGATCAAATTGAAGTATTAGTAGGCTTTGAAATAGAATATTATGATGATCAAAAAGATTATTTACTTAAAATGAAAGAATGTTGTGATTACATGATTATTGGACAGCATTTCCGCTATTTTGATGGATATAATTATGATTATTTTAATAATGATGAAGATGTCTTGATGTATGCAAATCAAATTCAAAGTGCTTTGGAACTAGGATTAACAAGATATATAGCACATCCAGACTTCTTTATGTTAGGAAGAAGACAATGGACACCAGCATGTGACAAGGCATCACAAATCATTGTTGAAGCGGCTAAAAAATATCATGCTGTTTTAGAAATTAATTTAAATGGTTTAAGATATGAGAAACTTTACTATCAAGATGGTTTGGCATATCCTTATCCACATCCAGAATTCTTTAAACATGTTACAAAAGAAAATAAAGTTTGTTTTGGTTATGATGCCCATCATCCTACAACTTTATTAGAACATCAACGTATAGATATATGCTTGGATCTTTTAAAAGATTATGATTTTAATTTTTTAGAAGATATTCATGAAATATTATGATGATGACTCTGTCATTGTATTATGTGTTATGGGAACTATGTTGTATTCAATAATAAGAAATGTATAAAAGTATTTACATTGTTACAATAAAAATCCTATAATAAATATAAGAACAATGTATGGAGGAATTTAATCATGAAAACATATTTAGCTTTAGATGTTGGTGGAAGTTCAATTAAATATGCTTTAATTCAGGAAGATTCAACAATTTTAGAAAAATCTAGTGTCCCAACACCAATGGATACAATGGATCATTTTGTAGAAACAATAGGTACCATTTATGATCAATACAAAGATCGTGTTGAAGGTATGGCTATTTCTATGCCAGGTATTATCAATCCTGAAATAGGTTACGCTTTTACAGGTGGAGCATTACGATATATTGATAAGATGAATATCGTAGATATTTTAAAAGAAAGATGTCCAATCAATATAACGATTGGTAATGATGCAAAATGTGCAGCCAATGCAGAAATTGGATATGGGAATTTGCAGGATATACAAGATGGAGCTGTTGTTATTTTAGGAACAGGGATTGGAGGATGTCTGATTAAAGATCACAAAGTGCATACTGGAAGACATTTTAGTGCTGGAGAGTTTTCTTTTGTGAAAACAAATTGTTTAGATGGTATTGGTTGGGACTATGCATGGTCTACACGTAATGGTATTAAAGGACTATTGGAAAGAGTCCAGGAATCATTAGGAACTAATCAGGAATATACGGGTATAGAAATCTTTGATATGGCTAATGAAGGTAATGAGAAAGTCATTGAAGGTATTAGTCAATTTTGTAAAGAAGTGGCTACTCAAATCTTTAATGTGCATATTATTTTTGATTGTGAAAAAGTTGCGATTGGTGGAGGTATAAGTGCACAACCATTATTAATTGAGTTAATTAATAAACATTTTGATAATATTTTTGATCATTTAGGATTTGATGTTTATAAGCCAGAAATTGTTCCTTGTCATTATCGTAATGATGCCAATTTAATTGGAGCATTATATCAGCATATTCAAACATTTCAATAGATAAGAAAAGACAATGTTCATTTCACAAAGCATTGTCTTTTTTTATCGATATAATAAATCAGATATCCTAAACATAAACCAATAAAATTTGTGATAATGTCAGTAATATCAAAAGTTCTAAATCCAATACAAAATAAGGAAAATATCATCTGTAATGATTCAATACCTATGATTGTCATCAAGCCTATGAGCATTGTTTTTATAAATGAATATTGAAAAGATAAAGGAACAAGGAATCCAAAAGGTATAAACATAAATGTATTGAGAATAACATTTGTAATGGCACCACCATAATGATAAATGACATCCCGAAAGGGAAAAGTAAAATTGTGAACAGTAAAATGATGAAAATGATCAAATTGGGCATATTGGAAATCTAAAGGTAATAATGTGACAAATAAAATACCAATGATATATACATAGAGTAAAGTCCTATAAAAAAGGACTTTTTGTTTTTGATATTTTAAATATATAAAATAATAATAAATGACTATAAAAATGACAATTTCAATAAAAAATTGAATCCAGATAGCTAATGTCCAGTTTCTTTGTGTTATTAACAAAAAATCACCTCATAAAAATATAATGAGAAGTCATATATAATATAAATATTTGATTTTATGGTTAATTATGTTAAATTATGTTGAAAAATAAAGAAATTAATTATATTTATGATATACTGAATATATAAGAACGTATATTTATTACATAAAGGAAGGTAAAGGTTATGAAAAAATATTAAAATTAGCGGTTTGTTTATTTATGATTATGGGCGTTGTTGCCTGTGGAGGAACGTCAACTGAAAAACAGGAAACTGTAGTGAAGAACTTTTTTGATTATTTAAAAGCAGGAGATATTGAAAAGATTTCAACAATATGTACTGATGATAACAGTGACGTTGATGATTTACTTTCAATCATGGAAAGTTTAGAAGAGTACATGGATGTTGAAATATATGGTCAAACATTTGTAGACGAAGCGAATAAGTTTGTTGATCATGTTTTTGCCAATTATGTGACTTCATATGAAATTAATAGTGTAGAAGCAGATGGGGATAATTATTTGGTTATTGCTGATATTAAAATGAAAGATTACAATAATATAGATATTGATTCAGATACAACAACTATTATTGATAATTATCAGCAGGAACATTTAGACGAATTAAGTGAGCTAGCAGGTGATCAACAAGCGATGATGGAAAAAGTTTTTGATGATTTAGCACCAGAAATCTTTGGAGCAATGACAAAGAAGATAGATGAAGCTGAAGCTATTGATACACAATTAAGATTTACTTTAGTTCCAGATGGAGAGAATTGGTTAATTTCTACAATTGAACAAAAAGAAGCATAAAACAACATAACTATAAAAGAAACTATTGAGGCTCTCAATAGTTTTTCTATGCCAGAAAAAGATTTCTCTTCATCAATGAAGTTGATATAATAATAAAACTAGGAGGAATCAGACATGATAAAATGCATTGTATGTGATTTAGATGGAACATTAATAAAAAAAGATGACACTATTGAGGAACGAACTTGTCAGATATTAAAAAAATGTATTGAAAATGGGATAGAGTTTATTATAGCAACTGGTAGAGATATTAATATAGTCATTGATTTTTTAGAGCGTTATCAGTTAGATTGTGATTTGATCTTAAATAATGGAACACAATACTGTAATAAACAACAGACATTCAATGAGATTTATCCAATGGATAATCAAGCATTTCAAAAGATATCTACAATTTTATCATCATATGGTTATTTATTAGCTATCCATACAAATCAAGGGAAATATTCTTTTGTAGATGCAGATGATTTTTGGGATTATCACTATAAATTATTGTTAGCTTCAAAAGATTATAAGGATTCATTACCAAAAAAGACTTTTACAACAAGAGAAGGATATTTAAGAGATTTTCATTATGCTAAGGATGCTGATGAGATCATTCAAAAGAATATTAAAGTTTTAAAGATAGATGCTAGACATCTGGATGCTTACTCTATTCAAGGGGTTAGACAACAACTAAATATAGATGGATTAGATATCTCATCATCTTTTGAAGATAATATTGAAATTACGAGTTCAATGAGTAATAAAGGTAAGTTATTAGAAAAAGTTATTGCAAAAAAGGGATATGCTTATGATGAAGTTGCTGTTTTTGGTGATGGAGAGAATGACCGACATATGTTACAAATGTTTCAATATTCTTTTGCACCTCAAAATGCATCTTCATCAGCTAAGAATGCTGCTCATTATTTGTTGACTTTAACAAATGAAGAAGGAGCTGTTTTTGAAGGATTAGAACAATTACAACAATTAGGTCTTTTAGCGATTTAAAGTTAAAAAATTTCAAGCAATAAAGTTGACGAAAAATGGAAAATTGATTATCATAAATATGGATAAATAAATCCATATTGAATAGGAGGAAAAAAAGTATGGCAAAATTTGTATGTACAGTTTGTGGTTATGTTTATGAAGGAGATGCAGCTCCAGAAAAATGCCCTGTTTGTGGTGTTGGTGCTGATAAATTCGTTGAACAAAGTGGTGAAATGACATGGGCTGCTGAACATGTTGTTGGTGTAGCACAAGGTGTTAGCGAAGATATTATTAAAGATTTACGTGCTAACTTTGAAGGTGAATGTTCAGAAGTTGGTATGTATTTAGCGATGGCTCGTGTAGCTCATCGTGAAGGATATCCTGAAGTTGGTTTATATTATGAAAAAGCAGCTTGGGAAGAAGCAGAACATGCAGCTAAATTTGCTGAATTATTAGGAGAAGTTGTGACTGATTCTACTAAGAAAAATCTTCAAATGCGTGTAGAAGCTGAAAATGGAGCAACTGCTGGTAAAGTTGATTTAGCTAAACGTGCTAAAGAAGCTAACTTAGATGCAATCCATGATACAGTTCATGAAATGGCTAGAGATGAAGCTAGACATGGAAAAGCATTTGCTGGATTATTAAAAAGATACTTTGGAGAATAGAAAAAACGCCCATTTTATGGGCTCAATGGAGTCAACTTAGTATATTAGACTAGGTGACTCTTTTTTTATTTCTGTAATTCTTGTGGTATGACTATATGCACTCTTTATTATTATGCAAAAAAAGCGCATAAAGCCCCTGTTGATTTTTTTTCGTTTTTTAAAATTTTATCCCATTAAATTTATGATACAATATAATTGTATTCTTAACTACGGGGATATTGTCATAAGCACTGATTTGTATCGTCTGACTTTTGGATTGTTTCTTCCATCAAGTCTGAAGCGATAACTTGGTGGTGAAATCATGACTCGTCCCCATCGTTGGTAGTGCCTGTTTGGGCGAACAGGCACTTTTATTTTGTCTAGCATCTTCTCTATCTGTTCTATCTTCTTTTTTAGCTGTCTTTT
>NZ_NFLY01000058.1:0-11711 GCF_002161155.1 Massilimicrobiota sp. An105 | reverse complement strand
AGTTGATAAGGACACGATGTTTAGGAACGCCAGAAGAATCACGATAGGATTCAACGAGTGCGCAAAAACAGGTATTTTTCTTACCCTTATTATTTTTGATAACTCTAACGAACATAGAAACACCTTCTTTCTTAACTACATTATACAACAAAAGTAAAGGAAATAAGATAATAAATAGATAACTATACTTAACTACAAGTAAAAAAGACACTCTTTTATTTCCAAAAAAATAAAAAAGAGCCAACTTACTAAGTTGACTCCATTGGTCATGATGAAAATCATGGCTTTTTATTTGCATAAATTTAACTGAAGTTAAATTATAGGTAAAAAATAGATATAACCATTAATTTTCAAAACTGTACCTAATACTTCTTCTTGTTGAGGTATAAACAAACTTATTTTTTGAATTTCTTTTAAATAAACGCATATATCTATAACCTCCTCACTAATAAAAATAAAACAGAGAAAAGTCATAAGACCTTCTCTGTTTAAAAACTTAAATCTACCAACTAAGGCTATGGTAACTCCCTTTTACTGGTTCCAACTCAGGCTATGGTCCTCCGTTTTAGAGAAGAATTATCTTCTATAGACAATATAACATAAATAAGTTTAAATTTCCATAATATTATATGTTTAGATATAATTCTTTTCATATTATAGTATATAGCTCATGACTCATATTTATAATTGTTTTCTTATTTTATTACATTTTTATTTTAGTAAAAATAGTTGATTTAGTAATACTCATGAGACAAAGACTTCCTGAGACGATTACAGACTTCGAGAGTTGCACACAAATTTTTTTCATCATTTTCTAACTGATTTTGTGAGACTCTAGGAACTATAAAAACTCAAAAAGGCTTGATTTTTCAGCGAAATTTGGGATGCAGATTCAAACGAAGAAGCTTGTAAATAAGTACAAAAAATACAAAATTTTAAAAAGTACTGATTTTATGATCAGAATTTTTTATGCAATAACTTGTTATCATGTCATTAATCTATAAACTGGAAGTTGTCACTGCCTTTTAAGTAAACGCTGTTTGAAGGCTTCTATTCTTTGTCCATAACGACTTGTAAAAACAATACCGCATAAAATCATTCCGATTGCGGCACCTTCGGCAAAGTTTGAAACTCCATTTAGAACTGCATTATTATTTAGTTCCGTATGGCTAATCAAACTTGCCACAAACCAAAAGATTCCCCCTGCCAGTAAAAGTAAGTGTACACGCTTCGTATATCGCTCTGTTCCCGCATTCATGTACTCTGCCGCTTTTAATACTGTTTCTTTTGTTTCTTTATCCATATTCTCGTTCTTCCTTTCTCCATCAATGAGTTCTCGAAAATCTACCTCATAGAAATCTGCAAGCCCAATGAGAATATCCACATCCGGCATATTGTTTCCGTTTTCCCATCGTGAAACGGTTCGGGAAGAAACACAAAAATGCTCTGCCAGTTGTTCTTGAGTCAACCCTTTGTCCTTGCGAAGGTATTTAAGAAATTTACCTATTTTTTGCTGGTCCATCCGCAGTCCTCCTTTCGCAAAAATCATAACAGAGCCACATAATAAATGCCACGACACAAAGCGAGAATTGCCGCAATTTAAGGGTAGACACATCATGTCTACCGGGATTTAATTGGGAAATTCTAATTTAACTATTCCTTTATACTTTCTTCTAATTCTAATAAATATCTATCATAATCAGAGATAAATTGTTTATCTTGAATAATACGATACTTCTCAAATTCAGTTTCTGCTTTAGTTTTTGCAATTTCTGCAGTTATTTTTCCTGCATCTTTGAGAATTTCACGATCATCAGCCATTAAAAATAAATCTAAACGTTTGCTCCAATCTTCCATAGTCATTGGGATATGTCTTTCTGCACGATCTTCTGCTAAATCAAGATACGCAGATACAATACGTTCTAGTGATCGCATTTCCTGTTCATTTAAATAATTTTTAGCAATACTTACATCACTTTTTACAATCTTTCCTTCTGGAGCAGCTGCCCATGTTGTAAGACCCATATGTTCTTTTCTGGCATCTGCTCTTTCATAAATCAGCTCAGCTGCAGTATGTCCATGCACTGCATAGTGCATTTTATTTTGAACCTTTGCAAAAAATTGTTTGGTTGTACTTGCTGTACGGTCATAATCTAGAGAAGTCGCATATATATCTGTAATCTTTTGATAAAATCTTCGTTCGGATAAACGAATTTCACGTATCTGCTCAAGTAATCGGTCAAAATATTCTACTGTAAGTACAGAGCCTCCATTTTTAAGCCTATCATCATCTATTACCCAACCTTTAATAGTGTAATCTTTGACAATATTATTTGCCCATTTTCTAAATTGTACAGCACGTTCATTATTTACTTTAAAACCAACAGCAATAATCATCTGTAAGTTATAATGTTTTGTATTTCTTCGAACTTCACGCATTCCCTCAGTTTGAACTATCCGAAAATTTCGGATAGTTGCTGATTCTTCTAATTCTGAATCGGCAAACACTTTTTTTATATGATCATTTATTGTACGTACATCAACCCCATATAGAACAGCCATCATTTTCTGTGTCAGCCATATATTCTCATCTTCATAGCGCATTTCAATGCTATCTTTCTGATTCCCGATAGAAGCAACATAGGTAAGATACTCTGCTGCACTTGAACGAATATTAATTTCATTTTTCTTTTTCGTCAAACTAAATACCTCCTATAAAATTAGAATTTATATAAAACTTTTTTTCAAACCTTTTTTAAATACTAAAATTGCTTTTGCTGTTCCTGTAATTGACATAGTAACTAGCTCATAACCATCTTGTAACATTTTATTTGCTTTTTCTTCTACTTTTTGTGCCATATCATCAGCTTTTGGAGAATACTCTATAACAACTGCTTTATACATTCTTCCACCTCCTAATCTATCACAAATTGTAATTTATCTATATTCTTAATTATAACATATACTATCATTTGATATCATATCTAAATAATAATTTTCATCAATAGAGTGTTCACCCAAAGTTTTCTATCGGATCTAACACGAACAATAATTCCT
Organism: Massilimicrobiota sp. An105; assembly: GCF_002161155.1. Classification (NCBI taxonomy): domain Bacteria; kingdom Bacillati; phylum Bacillota; class Erysipelotrichia; order Erysipelotrichales; family Erysipelotrichaceae; genus Massiliimicrobium; species Massilimicrobiota sp. An105. The sequence goes on along the minus strand of NZ_NFLY01000058.1, from coordinate 8,654 downwards.
TTTTCTTTCAATAATTTTTTAATAAAAAATAGTTTTTATTTCTCCATATTAGCCATATATTATACAGCTAATAAGTCATAAACAAAAATATAATATATATTTTTATATTTTAACAAAATAAATAGTATAATAATTCTATTTTTGATAAAATATTAATAGAATTATTGAAAGCGTGGTGCATAGAATGAAATTAACTCAAATTACAAAAGTTTATCATAATAAAAACAATGTTATTCATGCTTTAAAAGATATTAATTTAATGATTCCAAATTATGGCATAACATATATCATAGGACCAAGTGGTTGTGGAAAAACAACACTATTAAATATCATATCTGGCAAAGATACAGATTATGAAGGACAAGTTGAAAACTGTGGTCTTGTTGAATGTGTCGAACAAAATCTCAATCTCATAGAAAACATGAGTGTACTTGATAATCTGTTATTGGTTAATAATGATCCAAAAAAAATAATAGATATGTTAAAACATTTTGAATTAAATGATTTTATGGACTCTAAAGTTAAAAAGTTATCAGTAGGTCAGAAAAAAAGAATACAGATTATTCGTTCTTTACTGGTAGATTGTGATTATCTTATTTGTGATGAACCAACTTCAGCTCTTGACTATGAAAATAGTCATCTTGTTATGGAATTATTGAAAGAAGTATCACTCAAAAAAGGTGTTATCATTGTGACTCATGAATTAGCCCTCATAGATGAATACACTGGACATGTTGTTCATATGGGAAAAGGTATTATTGAAGATAGCAATTACGATTATCAAGATGAACCTAGAATCCTAAAAAAAGATATTTCTTTACATCATATAAAAGAACATTTTTCTATGATTATAAAGACAATTCAGACAAGATATGTATCTTTACTGGTTAAGATATTATCTATCCTTTTGATTGGATGTTTTGTCTTTGTTGGTGTATCTTTGTTCCCTTCTCTAGATCAGATGATTCATCAAAATGGAAAATGGCAAACACATGATAATCTCATTATTACCCAAAGTCGAGACCATCAGATGTCCTCAAAAACTGGTGATTTATATGATGATCAAGATATTCAAATTGTCAAGGACAATATCAATGGTGTCATAGGATACCAGTTTGGTTGGCAAGCAGCACAAGTGAATTTTAATTCTGTATTTTATCCGGAAATGTATATTGATGATATAAGAGAAGCTATATCAACAATGAAACCAGAAGATCAAAATAAAGATTTTTATCAAACATGTCTATCCATATTAGAAAATGATGTCAAACTGTATGAAAGCGAAAGTGGCCAATCTTTTCCAAAAGATATTCCTTTATACATGGATTATCGAAACATTGAAACATTTCAAGATGGAGAGTATGGTTTTGTTCTTGATTTAGTTCATTTTTCTAATTATGGATTCAAAGTCCAGTTTTATCAACTGTTTAAAGGTTGTCAAATAGATTTATTAGCAGGAAGAATGACGGAAAACAATCGAGAGGTTGTCATTTCACAAAATCTTGCCTTAGAACTTTATAAGGCAAAACATTTAGATAGCATGGAACAGCTCATTGGCACGGAAGAAGTCTTGAATATGAATAGCCCTGGTCTATCTGAAGAATTCAAAATTGTAGGCATTGCTTATGCTCAAAACAAAGATGATTATATGATCTTTTTACAAGAAGGAACGATGGAAGATTTATTAAGTGATCACCATATTACTAACAAGGATAAAGTCAAATATCTTTATGTATCTTTTATCAGTGATGTCCAAGAGGATGAAACAGCCATTGCTGAAAATATCAATCAAACATTAAACAGTAATAAAAGTGAATTTGTTGTTTATACAGATTCCATCCTAGCTGATGAGCAAGCCGCTGAAAATCACCAAACTCTCTATTTCTATTTGCTTGTTGGTGGTGGATTATTTGCATTGACAGTCATCTATATTCTAATACTATTTTTCGATAGAAAACGTTATCGAAAAGAAACTTATATTTATAAGCATTATGGTTATCAGCCATTCATCATTTACGGAATCATTATTGGGTTAAGTCTACTTACTGCTTTTGCTTTACAGATGATTTTCTCTACAATTCTCTACAATTTAATGAATACTATTGCTGCTCAATTCGGTTATCCACTTCTTTCATCACATAGTCTTTTATCATACCTTTTGACTTTCTTTATTACAGCAACTCTCATTATCATCATAGAAGGGGTTTATTATTATGCAACTTGCACTTCAAAACATTCATAAATCATTTGGAAATCATATCGTTTTTCAGAATCTATCTTTTGATTTTTCAAATTGTGGATTTTATCTTTTATGTGGAAAAAGTGGGAGTGGAAAATCAACATTACTTAATATTTTAGCTGGTTATGAAGAGATAGATAGTGGTCAAAGAATTATAGATAAGGATATTCATATAACAAGTATTTTTCAAACCTATGAACTTATTAATGAATTGACAGTATATGAAAACTTAAAGATGTTAGAAGATATATATAATGAAGATGTTTCTATGGATTCAATCATGCAGCAATTAGGCTTGCAGGAAATCAAAGATCATTATCCATATGAACTTTCTGCTGGTCAGCAACAAAGAGTTGGTATTGCAAGAGCTCTTATGCAAAAACCACAAGTTATTATCTGTGATGAACCAACTGAATCGTTAGATATAGAAAATAAAAAAATTGTTCTGGATTTACTAAAAAAACTTTCAAACCATTGTGCTGTCATTGTTGCATCTCATGAAAAACAGCTGATGATGGAATATAGTGATTACTGCTATGAAATAAAAGATTATCAACTATATTGCATTTCATCATCACAAAACGATAAACTTCAAATATCCCCAAAACCAAATTACAATCAACAATCTATTCGCTATTATTTCCATAAGATATTTCATAAAAAGATGACCATCATGTCATTGATACTAACATGTCTCATTCTTATAGAGATTGTATGTGTACAAATTGATTATTCTTTGTTCATGCAAGAACATGGTCATGATGCCCTTAATTATCGAAGCCTATATATTACAGATTATACATCTTCTCTACAAGATATAGAGAATAACCATCTGTTGATTCCTTTCCAACCTTTAGAAATCAATCATCAACTAAAAAAAGTCAATGTTTATCCATGTCCTGATGCTTCACGAGTTCATGATAATGAAATTATTATCAATGACAAGCTTGCTAAAGCTCTGCAACAGGAAATTGGTTCAACTATTGAATTATCCTATCAGTTACAAGAAGAAAGTTACCCTCTAACATTCATTATCAAAGAAATCATTGAAGAAAAGGATGTCAATCAAATGCAGATTTATTACTCATATGATTATATGATCAATAAATTAAAAGACACCCCTTATTCCTTAAAATATCCAACTCAGTATGATCTATTAACCAGTGAAACTTTATCCTATGAAATCATCATTGATGGAGATGTCGATCAGGTATATGAGCAATACAGCAATCAAAAAAACATATCAGTCTACCACAGTATTCTTACAGATTGGATAATTCAACAAAAAGAATTTCATTTTTATCATATTATCTTTGTCATTGTAGAAATATTATTATTTGTGATGAACATATGCTTTTTGTTTTATGATATCTTGAAAAATATGAAGAAAAACCAAAAAAACATCTCAATCATGTATTCATTAGGAATTCCATTATCATTATTGAAACAACTATATTTAAAAAAACAAGTCAAAATATTGCTATGTTTTCTTACACTACCAATAATTGAATGTCTTATTACCTATGTATGTGGCATTGATGAATCATTAGTAATGATACTGTTTATACTTGGAATAACGCTTTTATATATACTTGTTTTAAAACTAAGATTGAATGCTTTAAAAGTCACACATATATCAACAATACTTAAAATATCACAAGATGAATAAAGCATGATGTTCTCATTAAAAATCTAAAATACATATAAAGAAGTTCTGTTTTTATCAGAACTTCTTTATTTTTTGATAATCCAAAAACCCACAACCGCAAGTTATTTTAAATTACCTAAAGAAAAAAGGTATGATTCCGCATCAATCTGCACATCCAGCGACAAGACGCCAGAAAATCATACCTATAAAGAATATACTCTTTTTCTACTTAGAATATACCATTATTGTTAAGTTATGTCAACATAATGTTCATATGGTTTTCTCATCAAACTTCAATAATGTTATTCTCAATAAGAGAATAGAAATCGTTTTCCTTTTTCGATTTATTTAGCCTGATTACACTGCATAAATTATCTACAAACTGTAACCCTGGCTCATTTCTAGAATCACACGGAATAATTGATAAAACATTAGAATGCAATTTTATGGTATTGATTATATTATCTTCAAAGTCTGGTTTATTAAATGTGTCAAAAATAATAGATATATCCTGATCAATTGAATTAACAATTTTACTTAACAGAAAGATATACTGTTTTTCTTTGTCTTCCTGTTTAAATGACTTATCCTTTTTAATGTATGAGGCAAAATACACATTGTATTTCATATCATTGAGTTCTTTTAACATCTTTATCTTTATTTTCTGATAATGTCTATCTAATAGAACACCCTTAAATTCTAAAAATATTTGTTGTTTAGTTTTTTCAGATAACTTCATAGTCTTAATCTTTTTTTTAAATCTTTTATAGGTCATATCTGTCATAGACTTAGATACGGTCAATAAACCAGCAACAATAAAATAATCCTCACATTCAGTTTCATCAACAAATAATATCATTATATGGTTTCCTCTTTCTTGTTAATAGCCTTTTTACATTTTATCATTTATCGTTCTGCATTTCTATATAAGCTGTTGAATTGTGTATCATTTTGTCTTTCATTCATTGATTTCATAATGTCTCTCATCTTCAATGAACGATTTTCTATCCCTTCATAAAGCCTCACCGCCTTTCGTAATTCCTTAATTTTTTTGGAAAGACTATACACATCTCTTTGAAGTTTCTCTTTTGTATCAGGATTTTTACAACATCTGATTTTGTTGTAGACACACTTTTGTTCCTTAATAAGTGATTCCAGTCTATTCTTGACAATTGACTCTTCTTTTTTTACATAATAGAGTTGCTTCCTTTGTTATTTGATCCATGTATCTTAAATCCTCCTTCAAAAAAAATGCACCTTACTTTTATGAGGTGCATTCTTGGGCAATATTCCCATTTCAAACATATAATGGACATACAGGACACGAAATCCTGTTATCATTTTTGATTTTTTGATATTTCCCTGATAGTGATATATTATAGGTTTTGTTTTTTGTACAGTATTTTGAAAAGCAATATCATTATTGAAAATACGAAGCTTGATATTTTCTTCACTGTATGATTCATCTTTGGTAAGATTATGAAGTCCAAAAAATTTCTCAGCACTTTTTAGTCTGATGACTATATGCTTGACATCTATTTTGACTTCATATCTCATTAATTTTATAATATCTAATGAATTAAAGGTCATTGAATTAATGACAACTCAATTGAGGAAGCTAATAAATAAACATAAACAAATATAAGATTTAAAAAGTTCTAATTTTAATTTTTCATTTTAATTATTTTTTACTGTTGTCCAGTATATATTCTTCATATTGTTGCCTACCTTCTTTAACCAATTCAAGTCTATATCTATCTCTCGTCAACAATATTCGACTCCATGTATTAATAGGGAATTCTTTTAATAATGATGTTTGATATTGATCTCCGTCTTTAGGTGTCCAGACTTTGTCTAATTTATATTGATTACCATTTTTCTTCATTGTTACTTTCATATAATCTAAATATCCATTGATAGAATTTCCATTATCTTCATACTGTTCAATGTAAAACATGCCATAAATATATATGCTTTATTTTTTAATGTAATTATTATCAACTGTATATTCAAAAGCATGGTGAGCGGATACAGAAAAGATGAAATTTATATCTTCATACATTCCAGGAGAATATTTGTTAGTCTCTATCATTGTTTCAAAATTATCTTTCACAGTACAATCTATCTCTTTAGACAATTCAACTGATAAACTCATAGAATTAACCATAAATTTATAATAATCCCTATAATAGCAATAATCTTAATTGATATAATTGTCGTTTTTTACTTTTTTCTTCTCGTTTCAATCTTCCTTGCAATCTCAATTATTATTTATCTAAATTTTAACAATTTCATATTTAACATCATGTATTTTGCTACCATATTCAGTATTGTAAACATGATTTTAGAGGTATATTTTTCTAAACATTCCTAAATACTATTTTATATTTTTAAATAATTTGTTATTATTTAATCATAATAAAGGGGGTGTACTGTTATGAAGATACTTATTTACGATGATGATAAAAATGACATTAAACAATTATTAACATGCATTAACCATTACTTTAATCAAAAAAATTTAGATTATATAATAAAAATATGTACATCTACTCAAGAACTTTTTAATATTATTAAAGATTATGATATTCTTTTTTTAGACATTCAAATAAAAAATACAAATGGAATAGATATTGGTTTAAAGTTAAATAATATATATCATGAATGTCGAATTATCATAGTATCAAATTACTCTAAATATGCAATTGAAGGATATAAAATACATGCAGATAGATATTTTTTAAAGCCTATTTCTCAAGAAATTTTTAATATTGAAATGGAAAATATTGTTGAAAAATATTTAAAAAAGTATCTTGGTTTTTACGATGAGAAAATTGCTAATAAAAAAATACATTACAATGATATACTATATGTTGAAGTTCTTAATAGAAAAACATACATTCATACTCTCACTACCGAAATATATCCTACTCCTTACACCTTAAAGTATTGGTATCAAAAGTTACATAAATATGGATTTTCATATTCACATCAGTCATTTATAGTTAATTTAGAACATATAAGTGCATTTGGGAAAAATGAAATATATCTTATAACTGATGAAACTATTCCATTGTCTAGAAATTGTAAACATACTTTAGAAATAGAATTCACAAAATATTTACAAGGAGTTTTTTAAAGTGATTTTGATATTCATATTTGACTTATTATCTCTATCATTATTCAACTATCTTGCCCATAATTTTCTAACATTAAGATATAATCATAACATTAAATATATTATTTTTATATTGACCTATTTTTCAATTTGTTTACAAAATATCAATGGTATTAATTCTAATAAAGCACTATTTGTTTTAATCATCTATACATTTTATATTTTTATTCAATATACGGGGCGCCTTCTTACACATTGTTTTGTATTGATTCCTTTTTTTACATTTCAAATTTTTTCAGAAATTTTGGTTGGATTTATTTTAAGCAATGTATTCAATTTCTCAATACCTTCAAACATTTTAACATATTCACATTTATTAGGCTTAATTATTTCTTTTATTATGCTTTGCGTTTTTACAGTATCTTATATTAAAATATCAAAATACATTAAATTCAATAACCTTCCTAAGTATAGCTGGTTAATATTTATTGTACCCGTAATTACAATATTATTGATGATTGCAGAAGATCAACATCTCCATGTATTTAAAGATTATCCTCGACAATATAGAATTATAATAATTCTATGTATAGTATCCTATTTACTGACCATTGTTATTTTTATTATGATAATTAATACTCACAAAGTCGAAACAGATCTTAAAATTGAAAAGTATAAATCTGAAGCGTTGGATCAAAAATTCAGTTTGATGAGTCAACACTATTTATATAACTTTAATTTTTTACATGATCTTATTCATTCATACTCTGATATTTATCGCTTGTTAAACAATAAAGATCTTGAATGTGCTAAAATAGAGCTAAATGCACTTATGGATAAAACATATAAAGAATTTAATTCAATTTATTCAAATTCTATTGTTCTTAATTATTTATTAAATATGCGATTAAATAGTTTTAAAAGCAATCATATTGAATGCATAACTACAATTGAGGATGAAAAAATTAACATCATAGATTTTAATACTCAATTCTATTTTTTTAATTATATATTTGATATTAGTGAAAAACAAATCCAATTCATAGAAAAAGATGAATATAAAATTATAGCAATAAAGTCAAAAATGATAGCAAATAATCTTATTATTCAATGTATTATTCCATATGTTAATTTAAATTTAGAAGAATTTAAAAATAATTTATATTCTATATTATCTCAATATCATTGTATAATTGATATTTCAAAAGAACAAAAATTTAAAATTAAATTAATTATCAATTTTAATAAAACATAATTTGTTACTCATTATATAGGCAATCAAATTCTACTTGAATATAAGTAAGAATTTTGAGTATTTCACTGAAAAGATGACACTGTTTCACTCTTTTGATGACGTCATCACACTAGTGTGATGATAAAATAGTCATTATAGATTTGACCATAGTGGCATCTTTTTATTAACCCTTTTTTGTATTCTCATTGATTTGTCACCCTTTATATGAATAGTATATGAAGACGTTACTATTCTATCAAGTATGGCATCTGCTATTGATTATTCTGCTCAAGTTAACCAATTATTCCGATATTCCTAATCAACCAATATTGTTCCTAACATTCTGATTATTCTGACCAGTTATTCCGATGAATCTGATCAATAATGAAATTCTGATTTTACAGTAAGGTTATAG
>NZ_NFLY01000057.1:0-12304 GCF_002161155.1 Massilimicrobiota sp. An105 | reverse complement strand
GATCATGAACTCCATGTGTGAGCTAAGATATAGTGACTTTACAAATGAATTTTCATTTAAGACCATATAATCAATATATTTTAAATATAGTTACCAACATTTATCTAGGGTTAGATTATATGATAAATATGATATAAGGAAAAAGTAAGCATTGATAGATAGCTTTTTAAAACATGAAATCTATCTTATGTTATAGAGTTTCTTTGTTTTTGAAAAATGAAAATGATAAAAAATGTACAATTTTATGAGAATAAAATTGTACATTGTTAAGTTTGTATTTGATATAGGATTGTTGATGATAAGGTTTTATGCTTTTATTCAATGGATTGAATAAGAAAGTTATCATGATCATTTTGATGCAATATTTCATCGTTTGTATTTGATTGGCGATATTGTAGAGGTGTTAAACCAAGAGTTTTTTTAAAAATTTGCGCAAAATAAGATTGAGAAGAAAATCCAACTGCTTCAGATATTTCTGAGATAGATAGACTGGATGTTCTTAAAAGTGATTGACATTCTTTAATGCGTCGTTCAATAAGATATTGAATAGGTGAAATATGCATGTATTTTTTAAACTCATGAGACATGTAATATTTATTCATTTTCATATATTGAGCAAGAGATTCAAGTGTTATATTATTTGCATAATTTTGATCAATATATTGACAAATCATTTTTATTTCACGTCTTATAGGTAATGAAGATTGATGCGAATGAAGTTGAATGTTGAGCTTTCTAATGATTTTAAGTAATAAAAGTTCTAATAGTTTTTGACAGACAGTATCATATCCTATTTCTTTATTTTTACTTTCAACTAATAGATGCGAAAAATAATAACGAATATCACCACTATCCTTATTAAAGTTTTGATAAATAAAATGTGGATTGATTTCATCTATTTGAAATAATAAGTCTTTTACACCTAATACAACATATTCCAAAGGTTTATCTTCTTGCGAATTCTCATAATGGTACACATTAGGAGAAACAACAATAAGATCATTTTCTTTAATGGGAAAGGTTTTATTTTCAACAGTGAATTTGCCTCTTCCATTCAAAACAAAAAAAATTTCTGTAAAAGGGTGAAAATGTTTTAAAGATTTCCAATCACTTCCGTATTTAGAATGCGAAATATACATTAATTGTGATTTATGGTCAAAGAATTGATCATCAACGATATTGATACGATTACTGCTCATATTATATTCCTCTCTTTAGCTTCCTTTTTAATTATATCGCATTTTTAAATAATAGCAAGATATATAAAAAAATAAACAATTTCGATATAGATAAAACGCTTACATTTATATATATTGTTATTAGAAAGATATCATGGAGGAGGAAAATAACAGATGAAAATGAAAAGAATGTTATCTTTAGGTCTTTCATTATTAATGTGTGCGACATTAATTACAGGCTGCAGTAATAATAGTAGTACATCTAGTAATGAAAGTAAAACTTTAAAAATCGCCGGATTAGATGGTGGTTATGGAACAAAAGGTTGGGAAGAAGTTATTAAAAAGTTTGAAGAAAAAACAGGTGTTAAAGTAGAATCTACATTTGATAAAAAAATTAGTGATGTTTTAAGACCAAAAATGACTTCTGGAAAAGATGTTCCTGATATTATTTACTTAAGTGTTGGAGCAACTGGGGGATTAACTGATACACTTATTAAAGAAAAACAAATTGCTGATATTTCTGCGTTATTGGATGAAACAGTTCCAGGTGAAGACGTGAAAGTGAAAGATAAAGTTTTAACATCATTTGTTGAAGGAGCAACTGCTGATCCTTATGGTGATGGAACTTTACGTTTAGCACCACTTAATAATGCACCTTGTGGATTATTTTATAATGCTGGATTATTTAAAGAAAAAGGTTGGGAAGTACCAACTGATTGGGATGGAATGTTTGAATTAGGAGAAAAAGCAAAGAAAGAAGGAATTTACTTATTTACTTATCCAACTGCTGGATATTTTGATGCGTTCTTTACTTCTTTATTAAATGCAACTGCTGGCCCTGAAGTTTATGCTAAATTAATTGCTTATGATACAGAAGCATGGAAACTTCCTGAAGTTAAAGAAGCATTTGAAATTGTTGGAAAATTAAAAGATTATACATTACCTACAACAGTAGCAAATGCTAATGGTGATAATTTTGTTAAAAATCAACAAGCCGTTATTGATGGAGATGCATTATTTATTCCTAATGGAACTTGGTTACCTGGTGAAATGGCAGCAACGACACCTGAAGGTTTCGAATGGGGTATGACTGGAATTCCAGCTGCTAAAGCTGGTGGAGATTCTTATTCAACAAACTTTGTTGAACAAATGTATGTTCCTGAAAAAGCTGAAAACAAAGATCTTGCATTACAATTCTTAGCTTATTGTTATAGTGATGAAGCAGCAGACTTATTCTATAAATATGGTGCTTTAGATGAAGAAGCAATGAAAAAGAATGATGATGGTAAAGAAGTTTATAAAGCAGGATATTTAATTCCTATTAAAGGTTCTGAAAAGAGAGTAGCTGAATCAGATACATTTATGTATACATTATCTGAAAAAGGTATAAAAACAAATAGTGCAACATTCATGGCTGCTGAAGCTGTTGAAGGTGTGACTTTAACAGGTGAAACTGGTATTTTATTTGGATCAGTTAACTCTGTAATGAACGGAGATAAATCTGTTGATCAATGGTATCAAGAATCTGTTGATGCAGTTGCAAAAATCGCAGAAGCAAATGCAAAAGCAGACAAATAGTCAAAAAATATAGAAGGTAGGCGGTGGGAAAATCGCCTACCTTTTAAAGGAGGTATTTTATGAATAAAACTAAGGAAAAAAGACGTTTTGTGATTTTATGTCTTGCTCCAGCAGTTATTTTATTTGCTATATTTATGATTTATCCTACAATCAATGTCTTTTTAATGTCGACATTAAAATGGGGTGGATTTTCAGACATCAAAGAATTTGTCGGAATTAATAATTTTGTCATTTTATTTCAAGATATGAATTTTATTCGTGCGTTCCAAAATACAATATTTGTCATTGTCGTTGTGACAGTTTTTACTCTTGCTTTAGCCATTTTATTTGCTGCCATTTTGGTAAGAGAGAAATTGAAAGGTCAGAATTTCTTTAGGGTTATTTTCTATATTCCTAATATATTATCTATTGTCGTTATTGGGGCTATTTTTAGTGCTATCTACGACCCTTCAACAAATGGATTATTGAATAGCTTTCTGAGTCTGTTTCATGGAGATGGTTGGATTGGTGTCCAATTTTTAGGTAATCAGTCTATTGTTATGTATTCCATTGCTTTTGCTTTAATATGGCAGGCTATAGGTTATTATATGGTTATGTATATGGCAAGTATGTCATCTATTCCAGCCCATTATTATGAAGCTGCTGAATTGGATGGATGTGGTAAAATCAAACAATTCTTTATGATTACGCTTCCTTTGATTTGGACAAATATTCGTACAACATTAACATTTTTCGTTATTAGTACAATTAACTTGAGTTTTTTACTTGTGCAAGTTATGACAACTGGAGGACCAGATGGAGCAAGTCGTGTTTTATTATTCTATCTTTACGATCAAGCATACAATAATGCAAGTTATGGATATGGTATGGCCATTGGGGCTGTAACATTCTTATTTTCTTTCTTATTAAGTGCTACGATTAATAAGATAACTGAACGTGATGAATTGGAATACTAGGGAGGTAGACATATGAAAAAAATGAGTATAGAAAAGTTATATAAAATATTTGTCTATGTAGCATTGATTTCTTTGGCTATTTCTATTATTGTTCCTGTTGCCTGGGTGTTTGTTTCTTCATTAAAAACAAATGCAGAGTTTCAAGGGAGTCCATGGACGTTACCAATGAGTTTTTATTTTCAAAACTTTATTGATGCTTTTGAAAAAGCACATATGGCTGAATATTTATTGAATTCTGTGATCGTAACAGCATTAGGTTTAATTTTACTGGTTATCATTGCTTTACCGGCTTCTTATGTTCTAGCAAGATTTGACTTTGCTGGTAAGAAAATTATTAATACTTTATTTATGGCAGGACTTTTTATTAATGTTAACTATATTGTGGTGCCTATTTTCTTGATGTTATTAGATTGGGATGATGTGATTTATAATTTATTTGGTCAAACTTTCTTTTTGGATAACATATTTGTTTTAGCAGTTGTTTATGCTTCTACAGCTTTACCATTTACTATCTATTTATTAAGTGGTTATTTTAAAACATTACCAAAAGCTTATGAAGAAGCAGCATTTATTGATGGATGTGGTTATTTTAAAACTTTAATTAAAGTTATGGCTCCAATGGCTAAACCAAGTATTATTACTGTTATTCTATTTAACTTTTTAGCTTTTTGGAATGAATATATCATCGCTTTAACATTAATGCCTGGGGCTTCAAAAACTTTACCAGTAGGTTTAGTCACTTTATCTAAAGGACAGATGGCGGCTGCCAATTATGGACAATTATATGCGGGTCTTGTGATTGTCATGTTGCCTACATTAATATTATATATCTTAGTTCAAAAGAAATTAACGCAAGGTATGACGCTTGGCGGATTAAAAGATTAGAGGTGTGAAAGTATGAGTCAAATAACAAAAAATATTATCGCAATTGTTTGTTTTGTTGTTTCCTTTGTTTTAGTCTGTTATGGTCAAAGTCTGGTGGGATATACAGGTTTAGTTTTAGAGTTGATTGGTTTAGCAGGACTATTGATCTTGCTGTATATGTACAATAAAAAATATAAGTAGGAGGAATTATATGGCAACACTATCTTTAAAACATATTGATAAAATATATGATAATCAGGTACAGGCGGTTTTTGATTTTAACTTAGATATTGCCGATAAAGAATTTATTGTTTTTGTAGGACCATCTGGATGTGGAAAATCTACAACATTAAGAATGATTGCAGGATTAGAAGATATTTCTTCTGGAGAACTTTATATTGATGGTCAATTGATGAATGATGTAGCACCTAAAAATCGTGATATAGCAATGGTGTTTCAGTCTTATGCATTATACCCTCATATGACTGTTTATGATAATATAGCATTTGGATTAAAAATTGCAAAAGTTCCTAAGGATGAAATAGATAGACGTGTAAGAGCAGTAGCAAAAGCGATTGATATCGAACAATATCTAGATCGAAAACCAAAAGCATTATCTGGTGGACAAAGACAGCGTGTAGCATTGGGAAGAGCAATTGTTCGTGAACCAAAAGTCTTTTTAATGGATGAACCATTAAGCAATCTTGATGCAAAATTAAGAGTACAGATGAGAGTTGAAATTTTAAAAATTTATCAACAATTAGGAACAACTTTTATTTATGTCACACATGATCAAACTGAAGCGATGACAATGGGAACAAGAATTGTTGTTATGAAAGATGGTCGCATTCAACAGGTTGCAGCCCCAACATTTTTATATGAACATCCAATTAATAAATTTGTGGCTGGATTTATTGGAAGTCCGCAAATGAATTTTAGAGATGGAAAAATCGTTGAAAGAGAAGGCAAAATGTATATTGAACTTTCAGATATCAGTTTGGAAATTCCTGAAGATAAAGGAACAATATTAAAAGAAAAAGGATATATAGGTAAGGTTGTCACAATGGGCATTCGTCCAGAAGATATATCAACACATCCTCATTATATCATGTCACATCCTGAATCATCATTTCAAAGTGAAATAGATGTTGTAGAATTAATGGGTGCAGAAAGCTATATTCATATGACAAAAGATAATCAGCCATTTGTGGTGAAAGTTTTTGGAAGTACCGCTTTAAGAACTGGGGATCAGGGATCATTTACATATTTGATGAATAAAGCACATTTCTTTGATAAAGAGAGTGAATTAAATATATTAGAAAATGGAGAAAAAGAATCATGAAAAATTATGGACGACTTACACTCCCTACTGATTTAGATGTTATTGATGAAACAATAGCACTTAAAGAAAGTCTAGGAGCTGATGCAATTAGAGATTGTGATGGAACGCAAATGCCACAAGAATTGTTGGATATGGATGCAAAGGTTTATGCTACTTATTATACAACAAGAAAAGATAATGAATGGGCACTTGCGAATCCTGAAGAAATTCAACAAGAGTATCTTATAACAGATCGTTATACAGCAAAACAGTCATCTTTAACAATTACTTTAATGAAAGGATTCCATACTGAACAGTTAAAGCCTAATTTTATTGATGACCCAAAAGTTTGGTGGGAAGTTATTGATCGTACGACAGGAGAAGTTATTTCACCTGATTGTTGGGAATACGATCAAGATCAAGGAACTGTTACAATACAAACAATCCCATATCATGTATATACAGTCAGTTTTTTAGCATTTTTAATTTGGGATCCTGTTCATATGTATAATTTTATAACAAATGACTGGAAAGATGCCCCACATCAATTGACATATGATGTGAGACAACCGAAAACACAAAAATATGTAAAAGAGAAATTGAAAAAATTCTGTGAAGATCATCCTCAAGTTGATGTTATTCGTTTTACAACTTTTTTCCATCAATTTACTTTAACTTTTGATGAACAAAAAAGAGAAAAATTTGTTGAATGGTTTGGGTATAGTGCTAGTGTTTCACCTTATATTTTAAGAAAATTTGAAAAATGGGCAGGATATAAATTTAGACCTGAATTTATTGTTGATCAGGGATATCATAATTCATTGTTTAGAGTTCCATCAAAAGAATTTAAGGATTTTATTGAGTTTCAACAGCAGGAAGTTTGTCAACTGGCTAAAGAACTTGTAGATATTGTTCATAGTTATGGAAAAGAAGCTATGATGTTTTTAGGAGATCATTGGATTGGGACAGAACCATATGGTCCTTATTTTGAATCAATAGGACTTGATGCTGTTGTAGGCTCTGTAGGTGATGGAGTAACGATGAGGATGATTTCGGATATTAAAGGTGTTAAATACACTGAAGGACGTTTACTTCCATACTTTTTCCCAGATGTTTTCTGTGAAGGTGGCGATCCTATTGGAGAAGCTCATAATAATTGGCTGAAAGCACGTCGTGCTATTTTACGTAGTCCATTAGATCGTATTGGTTATGGAGGATATTTAAAGCTGGCGTTAGAATGGCCTGGATTTATTGATACAATTAAACATGTTGTAGATGAATTTAGAGAAATTCATCAGACTATTCAGGGAACTCAAGCATATGTATCTCCATTTAAGGTCGCTATTTTAAATTGCTGGGGAGCATGTAGAAAATGGATGAATAATCAAGTTCATCACTCAATTTGGTATCGAGAAATTTATTCTTATGTAGGAATTATTGAATGTTTAAGTGGTATGCCAATTGATATTGAATTTATTAATTTTGAAGATGTAAAAAAGGGTGCATTAGATCAATATAAAGTTATTATTAATGCAGGAGCACAATATACTTCATGGTCAGGAGCTGAGAATTGGATTGATGAAGAAGTTGTTACACGTATTAGAAAATGGGTAGATCAAGGTGGTGGATTTATCGGTGTCGGTGATCCAACAGCTTATCAATATCAGGGACAATTTTTCCAATTGAGTGATGTTTTAGGTGTTGATAAAGAAGTTGGTTTTACTTTGAGTCATGACAAATATAATCAAGTGAATTCAAATCATTTCCTATTAGAAGATATTGATGAAGAAATTGATTTTGGAGAAGGAATGGATGGAATTTATGCTCATGGTGAAAATTATCAAATTTTGAGTCAACATCATGGTTATGCACAGCTCGTTACTAATATTTACGGAAAAGGACGAAGTGTCTATTTTGCTGGATTGCCTTATTCACCACAAAATTGTCGTTTATTATTACGTGCTATTTATTGGGCTGCTGGTAAAGAGAGTGAAATGAAGAAATTTTATGTAAGTAATGTGAATACAGAAGTCGCTGCTTTTGAAAAAGTAGGAAAAATAGCTGTTATTAACAATACAACAGATTCACTATCAACGGATTTATATATTCATGGTGAAAAAGTAGAAACATTAGATTTAGAACCAATGGAATTAAGATGGGTAGAAATTTAAGAGAGGAGAATAATACATGGAAAAACCAGTTCTTGTCATTATGGCTGCAGGATTGGGAAGTAGATATGGTGGATTGAAACAAATAGATCCTGTTGACCAAGATGGACATATTATTATTGACTTTTCTCTTTTTGATGCCAAAAGAGCAGGATTTGATACAGTTGTTTTTGTCATTAAAAAAGAAAATGAAGACATTTTCAAAAATACGATTGGTAAACGTATAGAAAATATAATGCATGTTCATTATGCTTTTCAACAGATTGATGATTTGCCAGAAGGGTATCAGGTGCCTGATGGACGTTATAAACCATGGGGAACAGCACATGCACTTTATTGTTGTCGTCAATGGATTCATGGACCTTTTGCAGTGATCAATGCGGATGATTACTATGGCTTTGAATCTTTTCAAATGATTTATAATTATTTGGCTGGTCATCAAGATGATGAATTGTATCGTTTGGCTATGGTAGGTTACTGTATTGAAAATACGCTGACTGAAAATGGGACAGTAGCACGAGGAATTTGTGAAGTTGATGAACAAAATTATTTATGTAGCATTACTGAGCGCACAAAAATTAAAGCTGATTTAAATGGTGCAATGTATCAGGAGGATGACCAATGGTTTGCAGTGCCTAAAGGAACAATTGTTTCTATGAATTTATGGGGATTTAGTCAAAAAATCATTGAAGAAATTGCTCAGGGATTTCCAACATTTTTAGATCAGAATTTAAAAGATAACCCATTGAAATGTGAATATTTTATTCCTGATGTTGTGAGTAGATTATTGCAGGAAAAAAAGGCAACTGTACAAGTTTTAAAATCACCTGCTAAATGGTATGGTGTCACATATAAAGCTGATAAGCCAGTTGTGGAAGAAGCGATTCAACGTATGAAAAAGCAGGGCTTATATCCTCAAAAGTTGTGGGGTATTTATGATGAATAATCATTTGAAAGTAAAAGAAGTCATAAATCAATTTGATTTTTCAGGCGAATTATTTACAATAGAACCATTTGGTAGTGGACATATTAATGATACTTATTTAGTTAAATTTAAAATAAAACATATGGGCATTGTTCCTGTTATTTTACAACGCATGAATACAAAAATTTTTATAAATCCTGAACAATTAATGGAAAATATTTTAAATGTTACAGCGTTTTTAAGAAAAAAAATTATTGAGAATGGTGGAGATCCAGAAAGAGAAACACTTACTGTTATTTTGGCAAAAGATGGAAAACCGTATTGTAAAGATAGTGATGGTGATTATTGGCGCGCTTATCATTTTATTGTTGGGGCAACGGGTTATGATGAAGTTAGAACAGAAGAAGACTTTTATCAAAGTGGTTTAGCTTTTGGAAAGTTTCAAAACTTACTGAGTGATTATCCTGCGAGCACTTTACATGAAACAATTGCTGATTTTCATAATACAAAAGCTAGATTTGAAGTGTTTAAAACAGCAGTAGAAGAAGATAAAATGCATCGTGCAAAAGATGTGCAAGATGAGATTCAATTTATTTTACAAAGAGAAGACATAGCAAATATATTAACAGAAATGCAAGAAAACGGGGAACTTCCATTACGTGTAACTCATAATGATACAAAATTAAATAATATTTTGATTGATGATAAGACACATGAGGGCATTTGTATAATTGATTTAGATACAGTGATGCCTGGCTTGGTTGTTAATGATTTTGGTGATTCTATTCGTTTTGGTGCAAGCACTGCTTTAGAAGATGAAAAAGATTTATCAAAAGTTGAGTGTGACATGCATTTATTTGAAATATATACAAAAGGATTTCTTGAAGGTTGTCAAGGGAAATTGACATTATCTGAAATTAAAGCTCTTCCTATTGGGGCAAAAGTGATGACATTTGAATGTGGAATGCGTTTTTTAACTGACTATTTGCAAGGTGATACTTATTTTAAAATTCAATATCCAACACATAATTTAGTTCGTTGTCGTACTCAATTAAAACTGGTGTCAGATATGGAAAAGAAATGGGTTCAGATGAATGAAATAGTAGCAAAGTATACAAATTAAGAAAATAAAAAAGCATCTATTGTTTTGATTGATGATAAAACGATAGATGTTTTTATTTTTTGTTAAGTTCTTTAAGGTGATGAGTTCTTCCGTGCTTAAGTATACGACGATAGTTTTCAGCAAGTGCTTTTTCATAAGAACTTGTCATCCATGGAATATAAAATTGTTCTTTTTTGATTTGGTCAGGAAGATATTGAATATATTCCCAAAGTTCAGGACGATTATAATTATATTTTTCATCTTCTTCAAGTCCTACAGGTGTTAATCGTAAATAGTTTGGTGCTGGATAAGGGTGTTTAGCTAAAGATGCTAAAGCAGCATCAATAGCCGCTTCAGATGACTTCGATTTTGGTGATAGGCATAAATCAATAATAGCGCTTGCGATAGGAATGCGTGCTTCAGGGAAGCCAATAACTTTAGCTGCCTGAAAAGCGATGACGGTACGCATGCAGGCATTTGGATTAGCTAAACCTATATCCTCATATGCTGTTGTAATAACTCTTCTTTCTAAAGATTCTATGTCACCAGCTTCTATTAATTTTCCTAGATAGTACATTGCACCATTAGGGTCACTACCACGTATAGATTTTTGTAAACCACTTAATGTATCATAATATTGATCTTCATCTTTATCAAATTGAGCATTAGCCTTAAATAAAGATTTTTGAACAGTATCTAAAGTAATAAGTGAATCCTCAGAAAGAATGGTGCTGATTTCTAAGCAGTTATAAGCATAACGAATATCACCACTACTTAATTGAGCAATATATGATAAGACACCATCTTCAACTTGATATGCATTATTCAAACCATTTTCTGCAGTTAAAGCACGGTTTAATCCAAGAATAATATCGTCTTGACTTAAAGGTTTAACTTCTACTATCTGACAACGCGAACGAATGGCAGGATTGATAGAATGATATGGATTTGCTGTTGTACATCCAGCAATAATAAGTAATCCATTTTCAATATGGGGTAAAAGGTGATCTTGTTTATCTTTATTCAGACGATGAACTTCATCAATAATGACAAAGAGTTCACCGGAAAGTTTTGCTTCTTCAATGATTATATCCATTTCTTTTTTGTTTCCAGTGGAAGCATTAAAAAGGCGATATGGAATATTTAAATCGTTAGCTAGAGCTGATGCAATTGTTGTCTTTCCGCATCCAGGTGGACCATAAAGAATAGTCGACATAGGATGTTTCTTTTTAACAAATTGAGAAAATAAAGCATTTTCTCCGACTATATGTTTTTGACCAAGAACATCTTTTAAAGATGTTGGACGCATACGATGTGCTAAAGTTGTTGCCATAAAATCTTTCCTTTTTCTATGATTTTGATATAATGATTATAGCATTTTTCAAGGTATAAGGATAGGTGAAAAATGCGAAAATGAAATTTGTTGTGGATATTGATACTAAAAATATTTTATATGAAAATGTACTCAATCGATTTGAATTAATGCAAAATTGGGTTTTGATTATAGGGTTTGTATCTCATTAATGGAGATACAGGGAAATGGAGGATATAATGAAAGTTGTCGTTCAAAGAGTTAAAGAAAGCAGTGTTACAATTGATGGGAGTGTATATGGACAAATTCAAAAAGGATTTATGGTTTTGGTAGGTTTTTGTCAAGATGATACAAAAGAAATTGTCGATAAGATTGTTGATAAGATGATTGGCTTACGCGTTTTTGAAGATGAAAATGGGAAAATGAATCTATCTTTGCAAGATGTTCATGGGAATATTTTATCTATTTCTCAGTTTACATTGTATGCGGATTGTAAAAAGGGAAGAAGACCTAGTTTTATTCATGCTGCAAAACCTGAATATGCTATACCATTGTATGATTATTTTAATGAAAAAATTAAAGAACACGGGATTGAGTTGCAGACTGGTGTATTTGGGGCTGATATGAAAGTTTCACTTATTAATGATGGACCAGTAACAATTATTTTAGATAGTCAGGAAATTTGTAAGTAAATTTATATTATAAATAAGAAAATTGAATGTTTTAAAGGAAAAGACGTTTATTTTCTAAGAAAAAAGTGATGATTAAACCATCAAAAAACAAAAAAACGAAAAAAAGTAAAAAAAAGACTTGCAAAGGCAAGGGATAGATGGTATTATAGATGAGCACTCGACGAGAGGGCACAGGGACATTGAAAACTGAACAGTAAACACGTCAATA
>NZ_NFLY01000056.1:0-12327 GCF_002161155.1 Massilimicrobiota sp. An105 | reverse complement strand
GGTCAATCATGTTTGGACATGATTGACTATAATTGTGTATAAATATAAGTGGTGCACTTTATGCGATTGAGGTGGTGCAGATGTCTGCGACTACCAGTGCTTTTACATGCGAATAATCATTTTCAATTTGATTTAATAAATCTTCTACAGAAATTATAAAAATTTGGTCATATGTTGGTTTACAAACAAAAAAGTTCTCTTGTGTAGTAATTTCATTTTCTTTGTATTTTCTGTCGCGATTAAAATCTATTCTATCGTATTCATATAGCTCCTTTATAATTGATTCTGGAGTCCTAAGATTTCTTAATATTAATTCCTCCTTTCTTTTTTTACTTTTCCATTTTAATTCTTCTTTTTGATGATTATAGGCCATATCAATTTCCCCCTTTCAATTAAATAGCCAAAAAAAATTAGATTTTTAGCCTATCTATAAAGGGAAAATGGTTAAAAATTATAAAAATTCTTTACATGTAATTAAAATTGCTATATTATTATAACATAGAAGTTAGCAATAGCTAACCAGGAGGTAAATATGAAAGTTGTTTATGCAAGTAGAACTGGAAATGTTCAATTAATGATTGATCAATTATTGATTTCTGAATCTTTACAAATTAAAACAGGTAAAGAAATTGTTTCTGAACCATATTTATTGTTTACTTATACTGATGGATATGGAGAAGTACCAATAGAAGTTTCTGATTTTTTAACAAATAATTCAAATTTTATACAAGGTGTAATTGTATCTGGTGACAAAGGTTATGGTGAGGCTTTTTGTAAAGCCGGAGATATAATTAGTCAGGAATTTGATGTTCCATGTCTTTACAGATTTGAAAATAATGGGACAGATGCTGATGTTTCTGCTATTCAAGATATTATTGATAATGTCTAAACAAGAATATTTCGAGGAATTATTAGCTCACCATTGTGCTCCAACTTTATGTAAATGTAAGGTTGCAAATATGTTTCATTTAGAAAAGTCAAAATTTGAAGATATTGATGAAACTATTAAAACATATAATCAAATTTTAAAAACCAAAAATATATATATACATATTTTTCAATCTTTAAATAGTAGAGTTACTATTTTTGTTTTTTCAAAAAAGCAATTAGAATCATTACTTAATAGAGATGAAGTAAAGCATTTTCTTTCACTTTATGGGTATAAAAAATTTTCAATTCATTCGGTATTTAATCATTTAGAAAAAAGATTGAATGAATCTATTGAGTATCCACATGAAATAGGAGTTTTATTAGGTTATCCTTTAGAGGATGTGATTGGATTTATTGAGTCGCAATCTTGCATTATGATTGGGACTTGGAAAGTATATAATTCTAATCCAGATGAAGCTCAACAAAGATTTAAATTATATAAATCCGTTCGAGAATATTTCATAAAAGAAGTTAGGAATGGAAGAAAAATAGCAACACTAGTACATTGAATAAATCAGGCTAAATGCACTAAAATATATTTTTTAAGACATATATGATTCAAGAAATGCATAAAATTTATATTATAGTTGTAAGATGTTTTTTGAATGTACTAATACAATTAAGTGTTTTGTGGTTAATAAAAGAGACTATTATTTCTAAAGATTTACAGTCTTTAAAAGTTATAGTCTCTTTTATACTTATCACCTAATAGACACAATAATATAGTATCCCTTAATTATTCATGAGATTATAATATAATCATGAAATATCCTTATTTCATAGGCATTTTCTGCTTTTATTTATTCTTTTTCTATTCACCCGTTGGGTGAATAGTTTTCTTTATATATAATAAAAGCTCCTGTATAATGTAAGTGACCAAACTACAATACAAGGAGCACTTATATGATACAATCTATTTTCAATTTTGACAACATAAATTTTAACGGTGGCAACATTTCCTGTGATGGTGGCAGCATCTTGCTTCTTTCATTTCTTAAAAAGTACAATCTGCTATCTTCATTAGATGACATTCCTTTCAATGATACAAGAAGATTGCCTAAGTATTCCAATTCTGACATTGTCACTCAAATTGTTTTACGTAACCTTTTAGGCTACTTCAATCAGGCTGATCAAATGACACTTGTTGATGATCCACTTAAGGAACATATTCAAAGATTAGGTTGCGACTATGTCAATAGGCATGTTGAGAATATCATTCTTGACGTCGATTCAACAAAAACACAAACTCATGGACATCAGGAAGCTTCTGCATATATCTACCATTATGGTGTCAATGGATACCATCCAATGATGATTAATGAATATAATACCAAACTGTTGTTAAGTTCCAACTTTAGAACAGGAGCAGCATACTCATCTAATGGATTCATCAATGAACTCAAGGAAGTACTGGCACATCTTGATAGAAAAGGCAAGACTGTTTCCATGAGGGGTGACAGTGCATTCTACAATACTGAATTCATGGATTATATGCATCATGAAGATATTCAATACTACATTAGAGCAAAAGCTATGAAAAGATTCAAAATATGATCATTGAACATCTGGAAGACAATGGAATTGATTATTTGAATTACACAAATCAGGAACCCTATTATGGAGAGATAGAATACTCACCTAAAAGTCTATCCACACCATGCCGATATGTTTTTAAGGTATTTCCAGCACAGGATAAACAGTTGACAATGTTCCCAGTTATCTATTGCATCATAACAAATGACATGAAAAGATCATGCGAAGACATCTGTGACTTCTATGAGGAGAGAGGAAACTCAGAGAACTTCACAAAGGAACTGAAAGATGATTTCAATGGAGATAATGTAGGACATCATGATTTTGAAAAGAACTGTTTCCAGTTCATGATATCATCACTGTGTTATAACTTCTATCATCTATTTAGGATTCTTGTATTAGAAGGCAAAGATCAGAAGATACGAATGAATACATTTAGAAACAAGTATCAAAAGATAGCAGTAAAGGTCATACGACATGCAAGAAGAATCATATTGTCATTTAGCAGTGCATATAGATATAAGAAGAAATTCTTAAAATACTATCAAAAACTGCAGAATTAAAACATAAAATCCATAGTTTATTGAAAGTAGTTGAAAAACTACACTTTTTTAGCTACGGTTATTCACAATTTTACGGTGGATAACATTTTTTAAGCTAGAAAATAGACATGATTTATAAATTTTTCATCACAAATTTGCTTTCATGAATAATTTGGGTTAAAGATAAAAATATTGAATGTAATATTCTTAAATTGATTGATGAAACTAGATTATTTATTTCATCTCAATTAAGAGAATTTACCGCATTGGATCCATTAACTGGTAAATTTAAAACAGTTCCAGAATATCCTGAATTTTCGTGATTAGAAGGTATAGTAAATGCTGTAACACATCGAGAGTATGGGATGAGTGGAAGATATATTCTGGTGACTATGTTTGATGATCGTTTAGAAATTAAAAGTCCAGGAAAGCTACCAAATATTGTGACAGTTGATAATATCAAAGATACTCGTTATGCAAGAAATCCGAGAACTTCAAGGGTATTAACTGATTTTGGTTGGGTAAGAGAATTGAATGAAGGAGTAAAACGTATTTATTCTGATATGGCAGATTTCTTTTTAGATGAACCAGAGTATAGTGAACCTGAATATTCAGTTAAATTGATATTAAAAAATAATATTGTAATGCGTAACATTCGACAAGAAAGTCGTTTGGAACGTATTATAACACCAGAAATATGGCAACAACTTGATGAATTAGAAAAATCAATTCTAACTTATTTAGCAAGCAAGAAGACAGTGACAAGAGCAGAATTATGCACTTTCACTAGTAAAGCACCTAATACAATATCTGCTAGATTAAATCATCTAATTAAATTAAACATCATTAAGCGTAATGGAAGTAAATATGACCCTAAACAGACATATGAAATGAAATAGTTAGAGGATGTAAATTGCGAGGTAGATGCGAGGTGTTGCGAGGTTTAAGCATGAATGTTATTACGACATTTGCTCTAGAATTCTATAAGATGTGTTGGCAATGCAACAAGTAAGCGACAAAAAGACTTGAAAACCCTTATTTTATAAGGCTTTGGAGTTCTCAAAACGTTAATTTTTGGGAATACCCAGAACAATTCAAAGAAACTCAAATCAGCAAAAGCCTTTATTTATCGGCTAAAACTCGATTTGAGTTTTTTTGTATATTTATAAATTAAAAACGGTAAGCGACAAGTAAGATACAAAAAAACTAACCATATTTCTCTATTTCTCTATGATGTGATAGATGAACAAAATCATCTTGTGTATCGAGATGTAGATGAAGATAAGGATATCGTATTTCATGATACAAAAAGTATTACTCTATCTGATTATCTCAGCAAACATCCTATTGTGAAAAATAAGCATGTAAATTAAATTATCTTGTAATAAAAAACTCCACATGAGATAATTTAGTTAGATAAATTGAAATTTGAAAGCGAGTTGATTTTAATGTTAATTCTAATGTTACTAATGGAAGGTATAGTATTATGTTTTATACTTTTAATGTTTTGTGTTATTGGTATAGCAAATGGTCCTGAAAAATTTACTGTATTTTACGAAAAGAATGTTCAAGAAAAAGCAATAAAATTGGGATATACTACTCAAAAAGAAATAAAGAAACAAACCATTATATCAATTATAGTTTTATACTTACCTTGTTTTATTCTAGTGCCATTAATGGTTTGCTATATAAATGATGCAAAAGAGTTTGGAAATATTTTTATTCAAAGTTTATTTATAATGTATATAATGGGACTATTTGATAGATTTTTTGTTGACTGGTATTGGGTAGAACATACAAAAGCGTGGGATATACCCAATACAGAAGAATTAAAACCTTATATTCCTACAAAAATGAAAATAGTCAAATGGCTGGGAACCATAGTTGGATTTGCAATAATTGCTTTAATTATTGCTTTAATAATGAGTAAGATGGTTTGAAAATTGTAATTTGAAAAGGAGATATACTGAATTGGATACTAAAAGGTTAGCAAAATTTCTTATAATTACATTTGTTATTACAGGGATAGCCTGGTCTGGACTTGCTGTGTTAACGAGTTTAAATATTATCCCATTTTCGCATCCTTTAGGCACTATTTTACATATTATAGGAGGATTCGGACCGACAATAGCAACTTTCTTTGTCTTAGAAGAAAAAAACACGGTTAAATCTATATTAGATTTTATTTTTGGCTACAGAAAGAAATCATTGATTTTTTTGTTTTTATTTTCTATTTTTGAAATACTGACAATAGGTTTATCGTCAAGGGAATTTAATTCCGCATTACCATGGTATTTGATGCCTTTAATCTTTCTTCAAGCAACATTTATATATGGCGGCGAAGAAGAATTAGGTTGGAGAGGTGTTATGCAGCCTTTATTAGAGGAAAAATTGAATTTCCCTATAGCCACAATCATTACGGGTGTTGTGTGGGGAATTTGGCATATTCCCCTTTGGTTTGTAAATGGCTCATCGCAACAAAATATGCCATTTCTATTTTTCTTAGCGTTAGCTGTTATACTGAGCTTTTGGCTGGCGACAATTTACAAAAAAACGAAATGTGTTTTTGCTTGTAGTGTTTTTCATGGATTGACAAATACTCTTTTGTCTGTATTTATAATTAAAGTGAATGTTCTATTGGTAATAGGACTGATTGCTATGCTTGTATATTCAATATATTTATGGTATTGTGGAGAAGCAAAACAATAAATTCCAATTTATCTATTCAATCCTCTATAAACCCTGTATTTTCAAGGCATACCGCCTATTAAATGTTCAAACCTTATGTATTTTCCCTTGTTTTTGCCCTTATGAGCCGAAACAAGGGAAATTTTTTATTCTCCGCCGATTACCTTATCCAGCAGTCTTGCGGAAGTACGCTTCGCTTCCCTTGTAGCGTGAGCGTAAATGTTCATTGTGGTACTGACATCAGCGTGTCCGAGAAGTTCCTGCACATCTTTAGGGGCTGCACCGTTTGAGAGCAGATTGCTTGTATAAGTGTGTCTGAGCATATGGAAGTGGAAATCCTCCAATCCCTCCACCTTTTTTCTTGCTGTCCTGCACATAATCTCCACTGTACTTGGTGCTTCAAATGCCCCGTCAGGTCTAAGGCAGACAAAGGATAATTCCTTGTACCCCTCTGGGACTTCCTCCGACCTCGGCAGACTGTAAACCTCATAGTAGGTGCGGTCTTTTTCTTTAACCTCCAGCAGGACAAAGTTCTGCCGCAGTTGAAACAGCAGCTTGCCGATACAAAGGGGCTTTTCAAAGTCAAAGAGCGAAAAGCGTTGGAAGTAAAAATCAAAGAAACCGAAGCAGAGATTGCCGACAGGCTGGATAAAATCCCCGACACGCTCAAAGAGGACGGTTATCCCGATGTGCAAGTATTTATGCGTACTTTCCGAGAAATGGAAAGCGTTGTAGAACAGTACAACCGTGACCTTGCTGAGTGGGAATATCAAGTCAGCAGGAAAACGACAGCCACCGCTAAAGAGCAGCACAAACCACCCGAAAAGCAGAGTGTGTGCTAAAACATTTGCGTGAGATACAGGAACGCAACAAACAGAAACCACCGCAAAGACAGCGTAAAAAAACCATTGACAGAGATAGCCGATAGGCATTGAAAAACTGCCGTTATGGCATTACCCATAGCGGCGGCATACATAATCATTTACTGACTGCAAACGTGATTTTCATATCCTGAACATTGATGATTGTTTCTTTTTTGCACTTCGGACAGTAGAGAGGAAAGTTTTTCATCTCAGTATTTTCTTGTATCATTGTTTGGGTTTTATTGCCGCAGACAGGACATAATACAAATTTACAATCAGTCTCTTTATTCTGCACTTGTCCAAAAATCCTCCATAGTTTCATTAAACTCCCGTGGCACATCCATATTGACACAGTGCCCTGCATTTTCAAAAATAACTACCCTACAATTTGGCTCACTTATTTTCCATTGTTTTACTGCCTCTAATTCCATTGGAATATCAAAGCTTCCACATCCAATCAACAAAGGGTAATTTCGTTTTCCAGTTTTATACTTATTTATCATACTATTGAGCGTTGCCAGAAACATAAATGACTTTTTTGGAAAAAGTATGTTCATATCAAAAAACTCATTTTGCGCCTCTAAAGTATGCGCAGAAATTTTCTTGTTTTCTTTTGCAAACCACTTGACCGAAAAGAGGGCTTTCAACATCATTGCCATCTGTTTCACACCATTTTTCTTTTGCATTTTAATATCAAAATTATTGATGTCATATCCTCCAAAGCATGCCAATGAGCTTACTGAGTTTGGATGATGATTAGCAAAATCCTGTGCCAGTACTGCTCCTAATGAAACGCCGACAATGTGTACTTTTTCAATATTTTCTACCTTTAAGATGTCGAATATCCATTCTGACATCTTATCTATGCCATCTCCTTTTTTGGTATCCGTTGACTGTCCATGACCAATAATGTCAATAGTCAAAATATTATATTTGTTGTGAAAATACTCAAACTGTGATTTGAACATATTATGATTGACAAAAGCGGCGTGAATAAAAAGTATCCATTCGGTATGATCTATTCCACTGATAAAATATGTAATTGGCGAATTAGCTAACTTTATTGATTTCATATCTTGCTTCCTCTCATTTCATCAAGAAGTTTTTGATACCACTCAATATTGAATTTCATAAAATCTTTGCCATATCGAGCTGCGGTAAACTGATAATGGAGAATGTCCTTATTTTTATCAGGAACTTTGACATTTTCTGCTTCCTTACAAATTGCATTCAACACATCATACTGTTCCTTTAACTTTGAAATATACTCTTGTAATCCTGCCTCACGCTTTTCTTTTGTTGAAAAACCCATAAAATATAATTTAGCCAATTCAGGATTTTTGCTACTCTGTATTTCCATTGGCATGGATACCCACTCAATAAAATGCTGTTTCCCACTATCGGTTATGGAATAAATCTTTTTATATTTTCCATTCTCAATGACCTCTTCATACTGAACATATCCACAATTAAGCAATTTCTTTATAGCAGCCTGTATACTGCCCATACTGCTGCTATACATCATATTAAGCCCTTTATCTATTCTTTCACGCAACTGATAAATTGTTCTGCTGCTCAACAGTAAAAGACCGAGTATTATATTATCCATACACTTCTCCTATATATTACTATTAGTAATATTACTATTATATCAAGTCCCTCTAATAGTGTCAATAGATAATAAAAGAGGCAGGAAATGTCCTGCCTCCAAAATAGTTATGCGTAGATTATCTCGTTATTTATAACCTCTATCGCACACGCCCGTATGTTATTCATTTTTTGTACCCATTCTAAGGCGTTTTCTGACTTTAACTGTTCTGTTATGTCTTGTGACTGTTTCATCTGTTCCACAAGCCTTTCAAAGCATTCCTCCGCCTGTTTATCGACATCGGCAAGATATTCATTTAACTTGCCACTTGTGAGCAGCGTAGTGTAAACCGCCCGTTTATGTTCCTGTAAATAGCGTTTATGTCGCTGTCCCCATAAGCCGATAGGCTTGTGTTCTTTTTCGGTTGGTAAAGTAAGGCAAGGAATATAATAATCTCCTTGCAGTTCATACCATAAACCATTGCTTTCATCAAAAATGTACTTGTCCATATAATAAATCCTCCGTTATAATATATTCGCACATATGTCACAGTTCTCCGATTGCCACACTCTGTTATATCTTGTTATGAGATTTTCTTGTCCTTGAATTTGCCCTTATGATTGTGCAGAACAAGGGTAACATTGTGTGAAATCATATAGAGAGATAAGTCGAACACATTGCGATAAATCCTTTATTTTCAAGGATTTTGGAGGATTTTATTGATAACCTATGGAGAGCAATAAACACTCATAATTTTATGGTTTTCAAATTCCAATTTGTAGAGTATGAAAATCGAAATTATATCAATATAAAGAAAAACAGGTATTTCTTTGAGTTGAAAAGTAGTTATGAAACTATAAAATACTAGCTATAACGTAAATAGGTGTGATATGTCGTTTTGGCAATGCAACAAGTAAGCGACAAATAGACTTAAAAGCCTTTGTTTTATAAG
This sequence comes from Massilimicrobiota sp. An105, assembly GCF_002161155.1. Taxonomy (NCBI): domain Bacteria; kingdom Bacillati; phylum Bacillota; class Erysipelotrichia; order Erysipelotrichales; family Erysipelotrichaceae; genus Massiliimicrobium; species Massilimicrobiota sp. An105. Next base: position 3,231 of record NZ_NFLY01000056.1, on the reverse strand, counting down.
GCTTCGGAGTTCTCAAAACGTTAGTAATAATTGTTGTGAGAAAATTAGAGAAGTATTTAGACTTTGTAAGAAGTTTAGATGCTTCTTTTTTTCTTTTTAAAATAAGGGTATAATAAGAATAATTAATATTGAAAGGAGTAGTTGATTGTGGAAAATAATTTGTTAAACAATGAAGCATTAGTAAATGAAATTGCTAGTATTATCACAAATGCTAGAAATAATGTCGCAAAACAAGTAAATAATGAACTTTTAAATGCTTATTGGAATATTGGTCGTGTTATTGTTGAAGATGAATTGAAGAATAATCGTGGTGAATATGGGAAAAAACAATGACTTGCTATTTCAAAAAATCTTACTAATAAATTTGGAAAAGGTTTTTCACAATCTAATTTATATAACATGAAAATGTTCTATACGAAATATCCAATTTTCCAGTCAGTGACTGGAAAATTGAGCTGGACTCATTATTGCGAATTATTATATATATCTGATGATGACAAACGTGGTTTCTATGAAAAAGAAGCAATTAATGCAAATTGGTCAGTAAGAGAGTTAAAAAGACAAATTAGCTCTTCATTATTCGAAAGGTTGTTATTATCAAATGGGGAGACTAATAAAAAGAAGGTTCTTGAATTAGCGCTAAAAGGAAATGAAATTGCCAAACCAGAAGATATAGTAAAAGATCCTTATGTTTTTGAATTTCTAGGTCTGCCAGAAAATAAACCAATGATGGAATCTGATTTGGAAGAAGCTCTTGTTAGACAAATTGAAAAGTTTCTTTTGGAACTTGGAAAAGGATTTATGTTTGTAGGAACTCAGCAAAGAGTAACGTTCGGGAATACTCATTATTATGTTGATATGGTTTTCTATAATAAAATTTTAAGATCTTATGTATTGATAGAATTAAAAACTATCAAATTAATGCCTGAAGCAGTTGGGCAACTTAATATGTACTTGAATTATTATACAGCAGAAATTAATGACGAAAATGATAATCCACCAATTGGATTGATTTTATGCACTGATAAAGGCAATGTTGATATGCAGTATGCATTAGGAGGCTTGAGTAATAATATTTTTGCTTCAAAATATGTAACATATATGCCTGATAAGGAACAATTTATTGCTCAGGTTGAAGCTGTATTATCATCTAATAATAATACAGAATAAGTGGATATAAGTTTTGTGAGTGGTTATGGCAATGCAACAAGTAAGCGACAAATAGGCTTAAAAACCCTTATTTTATAAGGTTTCGGAGTTCTCAAAACGTTAATCAAAACAAATACGGAAAAAGATTCAAGATTATATCTTGGGTCTTTTTTTGTGCTTGTTAATGAAATAAATGTAAATAAATGATATAATAAGTTAATTAATAAAATTTCAGATGAAGAAGGTGATATTATGATTGATATAGTAGAAAGAAATGAAGTTGTACAATTTAAAAATGGAGATTTTGTATTAGATGTTACTATTGATTCTAATAAGGAAACAGTATGGTTAAATAGAGAACAATTATCACAATTGTTTGATAGGGATATCAAGACAATAGGGAGACATATTAATAATGCATTAAAAGAAGAATTAGATAATTCAACTGTCGCAAAATTTGCGACAGTTCAAAAAGAAGGCACTCGTCAAGTGACTCGACAAATTGAATATTATAACTTAGATATGATAATAAGTATTGGATATAGAGTAAAATCTAAAAATGGTATTCTTTTTAGAAAATGGGCTCATAATATATTAAGAGAATACTTATTAAAAGGATATGTTATAAATGATAGACATTTTCAAGATATTGAATATGTTACAAAAATGCTGGATCAATATAAAGAAGCAGGTGGGAAATTACCATCGAGTGATGCTATGTTAGAATTTTTAAAAGCTTATCAAAGAGGTTTTAAAATATTAGATGATTATGATCATCATACTTTAGAAGTACCTGAAGGACAAAAAGATGTTTATGTTATTCAATATGATGAATGTATAAAATTGATACACAATACAATGTTTGCAAATCAAGGAGATCAATTTGCAATTGAAAGAGATGATTCATTTAAAAGTAGTATATCAACCATATATCAAAGTTTTGGAGGAAATCACTTATATCCAACACTTGAAGACAAAGCAAGTGCATTATTATATTTTATTGTTAAAAACCATAGCTTTATTGATGGTAATAAAAGAATAGGGGCAACAATATTTTTATATTTTTTAGAAAAGAACAATGCATTATATAAAAATGGAAAAGAAAGAATTAATAATGATGCTTTAGCGACTTTAACGATATTAGTCGCAACGTCAAGACCAGAAGATAAAGATATTATGATGCAACTTATTAAGACAATTATCAAATAAGAGGAATATTCTTTAATAATGAAATGTTTTAACCATAATTCATTTTTGGTATCTTTTAGTTAATTGAAAGTGTTAATAAAATCAATGAATTTGGGATGTTATTTGAGTAAAACAATAATCATAATTGTTATGAGAGGATGAGAGAAGCATTTAAAATTGATGAAAGGCAAGAAAGTATATGAGTAAGAAAAAGAAAAAAACATACGAAGCAATGTCATTAAGTTAAGATGACAATATTTAACCAGGAATTGTATGGAAATATATTTTTCCTGGTTTTTAATATTTACTCAAGCTCAAAAAGTGTAGTCTTGAAACTACATCTGTCAAGGTATATAATAAACTATGTTAGTTATATCTATAGTTAAAGCATACGACAGTCTTTGGCTTGACATGTCGCTTGTATTTTCTGTTGGGTCGAATTGGCAGAATCTCTTTAGCTATCAGATACTCTACAGGTGGATTCTTTCCACCTTTTTTTCTTAGAAACTCTCTGATGATATGTATGGATTTTGTAAAATTAACCCGATATGTATATTTGTTTCTGTCCTTTTTAGGAATCTTTATTTCCTGTACAATCCTTTGACAGAAATTATACATGATCATACGTGCATAGATTTCCTGCTGTATGAGTTTTCTTTTCTTGGCATGCAATGCATTGAGTCCAATGGCATACTTGAGTTCTCGAAAAGAAGTTTCCTCGCCCCATCTCATATTGTAGATTTCACGGATTTCTTCCATTGAGAATTCCTCTCTGCTTAAATTGGTAATAATAGTTTCATATTTATCATCGGATATTTTGAATCTCACGACCCTACAGTTGAACTCATACCAGAGATTCTCTTTGTCCATAAAATCAAATCTCATTGATTTGGT
>NZ_NFLY01000055.1:0-12425 GCF_002161155.1 Massilimicrobiota sp. An105 | reverse complement strand
ATCATTCATAATAGAATAGATGTGTATATGGGTAATGAAAACTTTAGAATCAAAAAATAATTTTTTAAAAAGGTCAATCATGTTTGGACATGATTGACTATAATTGTGTATAAATATAACTGGTGCACTTTATGCGATTGAGGTGGTGCAGATGTCTGCGACTACCAGTGCTTTTACATGCGAATAATCAAAAATAAAGAAAGTATTAAAAGAATAGGTAATTATAGAGGAAAATATAAAAAAAGGAAATAAAATAATGAATGTCTGCAATTTCCTTTAAAATAAAAGTGGGGTGTTTCTGCCCCACAATTTTTTTAAAGCTTTTTTATAAAACCCCGCGATTATTTAAAGCGCCAATATACTAAGTTGACTCCATTGCCCTTAGATTTCTCTAAGGACCTTTTTAACTTTATAATAATTTTATTCGACACCAATTATAGCCGTATTTCACCTATTTTATCAAATCTTAAAAAGAGTTGATAAATAGGCGATTATTCTAAATTGAAGCTTTACCTGTACTATATAGTATTTTAAAAGTTTTTGGAACTTTAAACTCCAATTAAACTCAAAAACGTGTATATTCATCACAAATTTTTTTATAACTCAGATAACATTCAATTTTTGTAAAATACCTTCTACATCTGTAAACATTAACTTAATGCCTTTTCTATAATAGAAGGATAATAATTTATTAGCTTTTGATTTCAAATTACGTTTCAATTTATCAGAAAGTTCAATAGGTTTATTTGTATTTTTATCAATATATACATTTTTAAAATATTCTTCAGTTACTGGAAACATATTTTGTAGCAAGAATGCTTTTTTCTCTCCTAAGACATATCCAAACTCAATCGTATCACATCGACCATATTTTCGAATATTCTTATCGTATACTTTCTGATATTTGTCAACTTGATGAGAAAATGGAATTACCCAGTAATAATTGCCCTGATCTATCTTAATTGCACAGAAAGAAGGACGCCCATGTTCTCCCATTTTATCACTTGGCTTATTGATTGGTAATGTACTATCTTGTACTAAATCAAAAAATGACTGTTTTATAAAATATAGATTTCCTAATTGAACCATTAAATCTTACTCCTACATAAAATGCCCCTAAGTGGGGCATTTTGAACATTCGTCTTTTATATCCCGTACACGAATTAACGGATAATATTTGAATGCTGGCCTTTTATATCCCGCGAACCAGCTAGCGGATAATATTTGAACATTTCTGTTCACTTAATAATATGTCCAGATATAAATGTATATACACATATATCCTTCATTTATATTTTAATGAATATTTGTACTTTAGTCAATAGCTTTACTGTTTTTATGAATCGCATCTAAAGTGAAAAGTTAAATTCCACTTTAGATATGACAAAGTGGAATTTAGTCTTTCACAAGCTTCCAGTTGAATTTACTCTTACAGTTGAACTTACTTTTACACTTCTTTTGTGGAATTTACTCTTTCACCTGTATAATTTACCTGATATCTGTTTTCCATTTTCATGAAAGGTAGATTATCATGTCTTCTAACAATAAAAATTTACATCTTACTGTTCAAGAAAGAATCATCATTGAAAAAGGTATCGAAAACGGCTCTACTAAAGCTGCTATCGCTCTTACCATCGGCAAGGACAAGTCTACTGTTGGTAAAGAAATCAAAAAACATAGAGAACTTGTTCACAAATTTTCTTATAAAATTAATTGTGCTAATATGAAAAACTGTTCTCACAATCATGTCTGTGACAATTGTGCTGATTTTAAACCTTTCACCTGCAATCGTCGTGATCGTTCTCCTGGTGCATGTAACGGCTGTTCTAAATATACGCATTGTCGCTATGATAAGTATAGATACAAGGCTGATTTTTCTCATAAAAAATATAGAGAAGACCTTGTTGATTCTAGAACTGGTATCAATATGTCATATGAAGAATGCAAAGCTATGGCTGATATTATCGTTCCGCTTATTAAAGCCGGGCATTCTCCCTATCATATCGTTACCAATCATCCTGAATTGAATATTTCTGAAAAAACGCTCTACAACTATATTGAAAATGGTATCTTTAGAGAATTTGGACTTCTCGATATCGATCTTAGAATCAAAACAAAAAGAAAAATAACCAAAAAGGCTTCTAATAAATATAAAAAAAGAGAAGATAAAAAGTATTTGAATGGTCGTACATACGATGACTTTATTAATTATACAGCAGAAAATAAAAATCTAAGCGTTGTTGAAATGGATACGGTCTACAATAATGGTTCTACAGGTCCTTTCATGCAAACATTTAAATTTTTAGACTATTCTTTCATGTTTATCGTCTATCAAGAAGAAAAAACGGTGAAATCAATGGTCGAAGGAGTCGATTTTTTAGAAAAGATCTTAGGGAAAGACCTTTTCAGTGAAGAAGTTGCCATTATAAAGACTGATAGAGGAAGTGAATTTTGTGATGCTGAAGTGTTTGAAAAAGAAGAAAATGAATCAAGACGTACACGAATCTTCTATTGTGATCCAATGGCTTCTGGTCAAAAAGGAAGTTTAGAAAACAATCATAAAGAAATCCGCTATATTTGTCCAAAAGAAAATGATTTAAAGGATTTAGGACTTAACAGTCAGGAAAAAGCAAATCTAATAGTCTCACATATCAATTCTCAATCAAAAGAACATTTAAAAGGTAAATCACCATTAGAAGTAATGGAATTTATGAATCCTGCACTTTATCAAAAATTCAAAGATTTTGGAATTGAAAGAATCAACAAAGACAATATTGTTTTAAAACCTTACTTATTAAAAGATTAAAATCATTCAGAGAATGTATGAAAATGGGTATACAGATTGACAGTTCAATACTTTATTCAAGTGGATTTTAGTCTTACACTCAAAAAAATTGACAAAAATGCACAGCTTTAATGTGCCCCAAAATAGTACTCTTTCATAACAAAATTTGGTTTTCAATCACATGAAAGACTAAATTCAACCATCAAAATAAAAAGAATATCAGGGAAATCACCTAATATTCTTATAAAATCCGCTTTCTGAAAGAGTAAATTCTACTTTTATTTTTCATTTTTTTAAAGTGGAATTTAACTTTTCACTTTAGCAGATTTAAAAAAAAGTTAAACACGTCTTATTCATACTTCTTACCTATATAATATACAGTAACAATCAACAAAAGGATAATACCCCACAATACATAGATTTTTATATCATTAAATAACTGAAATCCACCTAATGATATACAAACACAATAAAACACTGGTGTTCCAACAGCACTCAATAAAGAAAAGATACGTAATACATTTAAAATTACTGGCCAATTAGCATTATTAAAAGCTAATCCAGGCATATGAATCCTAAAAATACCTTGTGAGACATAATTAATTTTATGCTCCTCATAAAACGTTGGTAGTTCCTTTGCAAAAAAACATGCCCATAATGCAAATATCATCAATATCCCTGAAATATTTATGATACTTTTTATATGATCCATTGGATACCTGAATATCATTAAGAATAAAAGTTCTAAAATAACCACAAAACAAGATATTCCCCATAAAAACTTCCATCGTCTTTTATTTCGATCAATCATTACTTTAACCGAAGACTCCAATGAATACGAAATCATATTGTTCACTTCGTCATGTTGAATCATATCATTTGATTTTAAATGTTCACCCATCAGTAATTGTGTAACACTAACCCCCAAACATTCAGCAATCGAAATTAATAATACAACATTTGGAATACTAGCTCCTCTTTCCCACTTACTAATTATTTTATCAGAAATAAATAATTTATCCGCTAACTCTTTTTGTGTTAAATGATGAAACCTTCATTATGTGATTTATTACTATCGTATTCGTCTCTATTATCAACATTTAAAACAATAGCAACATCTTATGCTGTTCCCTTTGGTTGAACGTTTAAACAATTATATGATATACATATATTAGGAAATCATAAAACTGTCAAAGAAGTTCATACTATTAGTAAAAAATGAGACAAATACAAAAAATAAAACATAACTAATCAATATCATTAGGCATAACAAAAAGCTTCTGATTCTAGATTTTATTATAACCTAGAGTTCAGAAGCTTTATTCTTGAATAGGACTACCTCCCTATAAATGACCCCCACAGATTTTGGAAATCCACTACTAACTTTGGTTAGCCAAGTAATCCCCATTTTTTATTAAATATAGTTATTTATTGTTGTTTCTATTTTTGCTGTATACAATTGCTGCAAGCACTCCTATTCCTGATGCTAACAATAGTGAAATCCATAATGTTGTATTCGTATGATCTCCACTTTCTGGAGCATTTGAATCATCTGTATCATTTGGTTTGGTTGAAACTTTTACAGCTGATTTTAATAACTCATCTATCGCTTTTTGTAAATCTTTTGCATATTGATCAACTTCACTTTGTTTAGTGAAATCCTTATTAAAATCTATGCTATTAATAACATCTTTTAAGTTTTTAACTTTATTAGCATCATAAATTGATAAATCACTTGGAATTTTCTTCAATAATTCATTAACTTTAGTATAATCAGCTAATTTATATTTAAGATTTTTAATTGCATTAGAAATATCTTTTACATACTTATCTACTATTTCTTGTTCACTAGCTTCTTTATTATATACAACTGCCTTGATTGCATTATTAAGAGCTTGAACAGTTTTTTTATCATAGATAGATAAATCATTTGGAACTCTTTCTAACACTTCTCTTACTTTTGTATAATCAGCTCCACCATAAACAATAATTTCATAAATAACAGGATCAACGGAATCATTAAAAGTTACTTTCACTGCAAGAATAGATGAGTGAATATCAAACAACTTCCATGCTTTATCTAATGAACCAATCTCTTTCCATTTTCCATTTAAATCTTGAACACTAACTTTAGCATTGCTTAAAACCTTATGATCTTGTAAAATACCAATCTTTAATACATCTTTACAAGTTGTCATTGGATAAATCAATTCTTGACCGTTTTTAACTTGAAGAATATTTGAATGCGTAGTTATATCTTGATCATCAATATAATGACTATTATTAATATTAATAGTGCTATTGTTATCAATATACTTTAAGTCACTTGCATCAACAGTCTTATTGAATTCAATTTCATATACCTGTAACCAATTACTATTTCTTTCAGTAGCAACAAATCGTACATATCTTGCAACTACACCATTCAAGTTAGAGGTTGCTAAATATTTATCACCTTTTACAATATAATCTGAAACTGCCATTTTCTCACCAACATCAGACCAAGTTTTCCCATCTTGTGAAATTTGAACTTTCATTTCTTTAAATCCATCAACTTCTCCAACATTTTTTGGATTAACAGCAAACCATATTGAATAGTCATGTATAGAAATACTAGAACCCAAATCTACTTGTATATAATTTCCTACTTTTGTACCACTACCTGAATAGAATTTTGTATTCACATTTCCATCCATAGCCTTGTCAATAGTAAATTCAGATTTATATTCTTTCATATCTGTATTTAAAGAAGTATTTGCAGCTGCATCTAAAGTTTGATTATATTTAATTTCATAAATTCTGACTGAACTTTCACTTGATTCATTTGTTACAAAACGAATGTACCTTACCAAACTACCATCTGTTCCAAATGTAGCAATACTATGGTTTCCACTAATCGTATATTTATCATTCGATAAATAATCACCAGCATCTGTCCATGTTTTTCCATCTAATGATGTTTGAAGTTTTAAGTTTTTGAAAGTTTCATTTTTATCTAAATAAATACTTGCATCATATAATGGAACTAATGTACCAAAGTCTACACTTATAGAATCACCATTTTGTGATACTCTATTTGTAGTTAATGATGTATTCATGTCATTATCCATAATTTTATCTGTTTCTGTATCAACAGGTATGTTTGTATCTACTTTAAGATGATTATCATAATCTAAATAAGTTGCATCATAAACAATCTCATAAATTTTTGTCCATGTATCAGTTGTTCCTGAGGCAACAAAACGGAAGTATCTAGCTGTCGCACCCTTTGCATCAAAAACGATTTTTTTCATTGTATCATCTACATCAATATAATCATTGATGCTTTGTGCTTTTCCAACTTTTGTCCAAATAACACCATCTTTAGAAATTTCTAATTCTGTAGAAACAAAACCATCAACTTTACCTTTACTTATACCATTATATAGCTCAACTTTATTTAAAGTTGCAAGATTTCCTAAATCAACAGATATGTAATTATTATCTTTTGCATAACTATTTGACCAGAAACATGTAGTAAGATCTCCATCAACAGCATTATTCAAGACATTTGTCTTATATGTTGATAAATCTGATACAACATTGACAAATAATGGTTGATATCCTTCAGTTACAGATAACTGTTTCATATCCAATTGTGCATTATCTTTAGTACTAACAATTCGTACATATGCACCAGTTACAACTTCCTGACTTGTTATATGATTATCAACAACTGATCCAACATCATTCCATGATAAACCATCTAATGAATATTGTAATTTAAATGCATCATTTTGAGAAATATTAGCATCAATCTTATAAAGATTCATAGCTTTTGGTAAAGTAATAGTAATATAGTCATCTTTATTCATTGTTGTTTTAATATTAGAAATTGAATATGTTGAACCATCTTTCTTTACATTTTGAATATCAAGATTATCTATACTAGTAATCATTCTCTCTTTAACTATCGGATAATCAATATTTAAATTTAATATTTCCCTTATATTATTAATACTCTTTTCTAATAAAGGAGTTATACGATAAGAACCAACAACAACATAAGATTGACCCTTAATTGTATCAATAATATGAGAACCACTCTTAGATAATGCATTTTCTAATTCTGATATCTTGTCAATTGTCTTTCCAATATCACCTTGTAATGCATATTCATAGCCTTCCATTGCAGCAATACCTGCTTTAGCCATATCTTCATAAGCATCTATATGTTTTTCAACTTCAGATAATAAATTCTTATTTTTAATTTTTCTTAATGCTTGAACATCATCCAACATTTGTTTAAATTTTGCTTTCATATTAGCAATTTCAGTTTTAAAATTATCTCCATATTTTAAAGCATTTTCAAATTTATCAAGATCTTCTTTTAAATATTGAGATTCTTCAAATTTAAAACCTGATTTTCTTTCTGGTAAATCAATATAACTAATATTATCAGCAAAACGTTCAAATTCTTCGTGCGCTTCTGGAACCAATTCCTTAATTGAACGTTTCCAACTTGAAATACTATCAAATGTACCAGTATTCCATGCATAATCTGCACCACTAAAAATAGTAACTTTTGATGCATCTGCCTCTGACATAGGATTTAAGAAGAAACTATTAATATTATCAACATCAGTATCTAAAATATCTAATGATCCCATTAATAATTTTCCATAACAATAATCAGTAACAGGATAATTCCACCAAACACCTAAATCTCTATCTACGCCCGTTTTCTTTTTAGGTGTTTCAAAATAATCTTTAGTAATTGCAGACATTGTATGTTGTCCTGTCCACAATACAATTGTATCAGGATGAACAGTTTTCATAAATGGAGTAAAATATTTTACCCAATCGCCACCCCAACTATTATTGTATCGAGATGTTACAGTAATAAATGGTTTCACATCACCATATTTTTCATCTAAATATTGATATACATCATTGATAAGTTTAGCATGCTTTTTTCCATCAGCAATACTTAAATCTAAATCATCATAAAAAATACCAAACTGACGAACACCTAAATCATAAACTTGTTCAAATTTTTTGATTAAAGTTTCATAATCACCACTATCTGCATTAAAATTATAATCAGCAGCTGGATGAATTGTCCAACAGAAATCCATATTGTTTTCTTTAGCAACATTTACTAAATCAGAAATATGTTTTGCTTTTTCTGCAGGATACAGTTTTCTCCATTCATCTCTATGATAAATATCATCTTTTGGAGCATAGATATATGTTGTCATCTTATATTTTGACGTATCTTCAAATAAACTTGCCCTTTCTTCGAATGTCCAAGGGAATCCATAGAAACCTTCAACATATCCTCTAAATTCAACATCCGGATAATCTGAAACAGTAATTTCAGCTAAATGATTATCTTCTGTCTTTTGTTCAAAAACTTGTAACAATGACATAACACCATAATATACACCATCTTCATCTGAACCTATAATTGTAATTTGTCCACTCTTATGTTCATCATTACTTATATTCATTACATATCCTTGCTTTTTCTCTAAAGCTTTTTGGTTATCTTTCACTGAATCACAAATGACACATTCATTATCACAATCATTTGCTAGAACAACCACTGGATTCGTTCCAATTTTTTCTACAAATTGATATGTATATCCATTCTTTTTTAATAATTGTTGTACTTTTGGTAATGTTGCTTGATCTTGTTTACCATGTACTAAAATATCTACTGTTGATCCATTAAGCACCATACCATTATCAGAATCATAAGTGATATCTTGAGCAGTTGGATAAATAGAAACAGTTGTCTTAGCAGTAATAATATCATTATCAATTGTTAATGATGCATTTCTTAACTCAATAATTGATAAACGGATATCATTATTAAAACTTTCTTTGTTAGCTATCAATTTTTCTGCATTTGAAATCATTTTAACATATTTTTGATAGACTTGTTTTAACATTGTACCTTCAACTGTACCAATTTCTATTTTACTAAGTTTATCTTTAACTTGATTTAAAATATTATCTAATTCTGAACTACGTTTTTCATAAGCTTCAATTTCATAAATTGAATATCCATAATTTCCTGAAGGTTCTAAAAGTTCTAATTTAATATATCTTACAGAAGTATTTACATTAGTGAATATTCTTTCATCTTTAGTTCCATCAGTAACTTCTTGAATTAAAGAATAGTTTTGTCCATCTTTTGAACCTAGCACATTATATTTCTTTGCATGTGAAGATTCAAATGTCACAATTATTCTATCAATAGGATATTCTTTTTCTAAATCAACAACAACTGATTCAAAAGGATTTTCTTTATATGCATCTCCATTATATGCATTACCCCAACGTGAATCTAAATCACCATCTGTAATATGAGAATGATCAAATTTATTGTTTGCATTCTTATATGTTGAAGTTGTTGTCACTTTTTTACCAAATGCTAAGTTTGTATATACTCTAGAATCAGGATTCTTTTCATATACTTCTAATTCATATAATGCATATCCATATTTATACTTTTCACTTTTTGGTGCATGGAATGCTAATCGCACATATTGTGTTTTAATATTTCCTAATCCATCGTATTCTATTCTTTGTTTATCCTCATATGGTGTATTATCTTTAATATCTTTAATATCAAAGAATTTTTTTCCATCTAGTGATCCTTGAATTGTAAAATTTTTTGCATAAGATTTTTCCCATGAAATAGCTATCATATCTATCGGATATACAGCTCCTAAATTAACAGTTAGATTTTCTTCTAGATTACCATTACCATTATTATAACCATTTATATCATTGTATTTAACTTGCCATTTATTAGCATCAACTTTTCCATCAACTGCATAACTTGTTCCATAACCAGTCTTCGCATAAGTTGACGAAGCACTTGTTTCTTTATCAAGTGCAAGATTTGGATATCTTGCTTCTAAACCATCAATTGCTTTTTGAATATCAGTAACAGCTTGATTAATATCATCTTGTGTAGCAGTAGGTGCTAATGATTTAGCTTTTTCTACCTTTTCTTTAACAATATTTAATGTAGCATCAGAATATTTTTCTTCGTTTATTTCATCTATTTTTTTATAAATTTCATCTAGTGCTACTGTGTCTTTTGCTTCATATACTTCTAATTCATAAATTGAATAACCATATTGATTTGCAGGAGTATGCATAGCTAATCTTACATATCGTGTTTCTACTGCATCTAATTCATGAACTTCGGTTTCACCATTACCCTTTGTAATATCTTTGATATCAAAGAAAGTTTCTCCATCCAATGAACCTTGAATAGTATAGTTTGTAGCATGTGCTGCTTCCCATGAAATAGACACTGTTCCAATATTGTAAGTATCTCCTAAATCAACTGTTATTGTTTCTTCAGTATCTCCTTGACCTCTATCAAATGGTGGAACATTATATGCGTTTCCCCAACGTGTACCCATGTCACCATCTACTGCATGAGCCGCTGCAAATGAACTTTTAGCATAAGTTGAAGAAGCATAAACATTTTTCATATATGCTAAATTACTTGTATTATATTCTAAATTCTTAGGAATATAAATTTGGAAAATTTCATTAATTTCATCATCTGAAACATTTGCTAATGAAGAAGTTGGATTCTTTGAGATATTAAATGCTCTTTCTGTAAAGTTTCCCCACCATGTTGCATCAACTACAACTTGATTTGATGAAACATTTCCTGGTCTTACAGCTGCGGTATTAACTGCACCATTAATCCATCCTTCTGGTCTATATTGCCATCCATCTGCAATAACGATTACAGAACCAACTGGTAAAGTAGCTTTTGTAAATTTTTGTGTAACCACAAAATTTGGAGAAATAGCACTTGTTGTATCTAAAGTATAATGCTTTCCATTTTTTGCTGATGAATTATAGAATCCACCATTGGTTAATGTAAGTGAAGCTTTCTCTAATTCAGAAAAATCTATTTGATATTGAGACTTAGTCACTTCATATGGTTTTGAAAAAGCATTTTTAACCGACTCAATAGCCATTGCTTTTTCTTTATCACTTACTCCACTTGGTTTATATGATAATTTATCAATATCTAAACCAGTAAAAGCATGTGCAAAAGTTATTCCTGCAATATATCTACCTACATCATAAGATAGATGATAACCATCTCTTGTAAGAGTATCTCCTAAAAAAGATGTTCTTGCATTTTGAACAGATGTTCCTGTTGGAATGACAAAATCAATATCTTTATTTGTATCAACTTTATTTTGAACAGCCGATACAATGGAATTATACATTGTTTTTTGATTATTATTGTAATTTTTAAAATCTGCATGATTAGAGTTTCCTTGATATGCCCATGTCATATTCCATCCAAATTTAGCATCTGGTTGCAATTCTCTAACAATATCCATTAACTCTTGTAAATCATCATAAGTATCAGCTAAACCACTACTTCCACTTGCTTGTTGAAATGTAATATAATCCCAATCTTCATTTAATACAGCCGCTTTTATACTGATATTTTTTGTTGTTCCCCAACTACCACTATCATTAGTATAATATGTATAAGCGTTAGATTCATTCTTAGCATTTTCAAGATGAGTGGCTAAAGTACATCCACCAATATATAAATTTCCTAACTTTATATTTTTTACGCCCAAATCCTGAGCAATTTGATATAGATATTGTTGACTATCAACAGAAAAACTATTTCCTATACTTAAAACTTTAAGCGTTTCATCATCATTCCATTGAGAATCAATTTCATATCCATAAGTGTCTTGAATATGTAATGGAAAAATCCCAATACATAGCACTAAAACCATTATTACTTTTAAAAATTTGTTGTATTTTCTCATACCTTTTTCTCCCTTTAACAAGAAAATTTCTCTACTTTTTAGTTTATATTCCTCCTAAGATAATATATTATTTTTTATATGTGATATTTCTAAAATTCTATATCAATCTCAAAGATAAAACTTTTTTATACTAATATAATATATTTTCACATATTTTTACTCCCTCCTATTTTGCTTCACTAGTTCACTAGACGAAAAAAAGAACAGAAAATGTATTTATACATCTATCTGATTTTGCCTAATCGAATAGTCACTATACTTCTATCTTTATATTATACCTTCTATTTCAAAAAAGCAAGAATATTTGTAAGCGCTTTTAAACATTGTGAATTATATGAATAATTTAAGTAACATCCCTATTTTTCTTGAATGATACTTTACTTTTAAGAACTTTTAGAGGCATTCTTTTTTCATGTATACTGTTTTTGTATTTTGGCTATGTTTTTTCACTTGGAAAAGATAGTGCTTTATTATGACTATTCCAAAATACAAACACTTAAGATTTGAAGCCCGATATGCATTCAAGAATTCCTGAACTTTAATTATATTGCAAAATACAAAAAAGCCCGAATTTATCGAGCTCAATGGAGTCAACTTAGTAAGTTGGCTCTTTTTTATTTTTTTGGAAATAAAAGAGTGTCTTTTTTACTTGTAGTTAAGTATAATTATCTATTTATTATCTTATTTCCTTTACTTTTATTGTATAATGTAGTTAAGAAAGAAGGTGCTTCTATGTTCGTTAGAGTTATCAAAAATAATAAGGGTAAGAAAAATACCTGTTTTTGCGCACTCGTTGAATCCTATCGTGATTCTTCTGG
>NZ_NFLY01000054.1:0-13384 GCF_002161155.1 Massilimicrobiota sp. An105 | reverse complement strand
ATCAATATCTGAAGGTGATTTTTATAATACAAAAAATCACTTTGCAATTTGAAATTCAACTCCCACAAGAAGAGTTGAATTTAAATATACAAAGTGGAATTTAGTTTTTCATTTCACCTAAAATTAAAATATATAATTTTCAATTTGACAAATTAAACCATTTAATAATTTATAAATTTCATTTTTTGTTGAAAAATAATCTAAATCAAATGCTTTATAAGTCAACCCTTTTAATAAATCATCTTCTACAATTTCAGTTTCATTTAAATATTGTCCTAGTCCATAATGAGCTAAACAATTCCTAAAATTTCTATTTTTATATGATGAATTCAACATAAAATTCGTATTGTTACAAGAGTTTATATCTTGAATGAAATCACATAAATAATAGTAGAGTAAATATGCAAATTTTAATTTTTGAGGAATTTCTTCTTCAAAATAAAGATTTACAAATTCTATAACATAGTTGAGAGAACAGAGTATTGAAAATAAAACAAAGCCTAAATTTGTTTTGACCTTTAATGGACAATTTTTATAAAAATGAAAATCTTTATAAGTTACTCGTAAATTTTTGTTATATTTATATGAGCCTGATTCAACACATCCAAAATGTGCTGCTATTGCTCCACAAATGCAGCTCATTTCTTTAATAAAAATATCCACATTTCTATTTCCTAATATATTAACAGGATTATACAAATCACACAGAATTGTATTACCACAAAATTTTCCCATAATTAAATCTGTTCCCACATTATAATATCCAAGTAACTTCTCTCTCAATCTTCTAATTTTATAAAAATAATCATCATGTTCTTTAAACTTATTCAAAATTAATAACTCAAAATCTTTATAATTCAATTCAAAAAGTTTATGACTATTTCGCAATGTAGTATAATATTCTTTCTCATCCCCTGAGAACTGAGGAAAATTTAATCCTACTTTCTTACTCCATTGCTCTGCACCATCAGTAAAAATTCCAATATATGGTTGACTCATTAAAATATAATTACTATCTATATTTTTGGCATTTTGATGTATATCAACAATAGTGTAAATAAATCTTGCATCACTTTGAATTAAATCATATGCTGCTTGTTGTATACAATTAAAATTTTCATTCAAATCTATTCCCCCCCTATTGCTTTCATATCGAGCATTTATCCAAATAAATAAAATTACTAAAAAAGCGCCTATATCACATAAAGGCACTTTTTCAATACGTCTAAACCACTCGGTACTATTATACTTACTCGAATTCTATAGTCCCAGGAGGCTTCGATGTAATATCATAGAATACTCTATTGACACCACGAACCTCGTTAATAATTCTTGACATCACTTTATTTAAGACTTCATAAGGAATTTGTGCTGCTTCTGCAGTCATGAAGTCAATTGTATTGACAGCACGTAAAGCAATTGCATAATCATAAGTTCTTTCATCACCCATGACACCAACAGAACGCATATTTGTCAGTGCTGCAAAGTATTGACCAATTGTACGATCTAATCCAGCATTGGCAATTTCTTCACGATAAATAGCATCTGCATCTTGTACAATTCTGACTTTTTCAGCAGTCACTTCGCCAATAATACGAATACCAAGTCCTGGTCCTGGGAATGGTTGTCTGAATACTAAATATTCAGGAATACCTAATTCCAATCCCACTTTACGAACTTCATCTTTAAATAAATCTCTTAATGGTTCAATGATTTCTCTAAAATCTACATAATCAGGAAGTCCACCTACGTTATGATGTGACTTGATCACCGCAGATTCTCCACCTAATCCACTTTCAACAACATCTGGATAGATTGTTCCTTGAACTAAGAAATCAACAGCACCAATCTTTTTCGCTTCTTCTTCAAAGACACGAATGAACTCTTCACCAATAATTTTTCTTTTGGCTTCAGGTTCAGTCACACCTTTTAATTTTTCATAATATCTTTCTTGTGCATTTACTCTAATGAAGTTTAATTCATATGACCCTTCAGGTCCAAAAACAGCTTCCACTTCATCACCTTCGTTTTTACGAAGTAATCCATGATCAACAAATACACAAGTCAATTGATTTCCAATCGCTTTAGAAAGAAGAACTGCTGCTACTGATGAATCCACTCCACCAGATAAGGCACATAAAACTTTTCCATCTCCAACTTTTTCTCTAATCGCTTTGATTTGTTCTTCAACAAATGAGTCCATACGCCAATCTCCTGAACATCCACAAACATTCAAGACAAAGTTAGATAAAATTGTTTTTCCATATTCTGTATGTAAAACTTCAGGATGGAATTGAATGGCATACAATTTCTTTGCTTCATTTTCACATGAAGCCACTGGACAATCTTTTGTATAAGATGAAATCTCAAATCCATCAGCAATCTCAGAAATATAATCAAAATGACTCATCCAGCAAGTTGATTCTTTAGGCACATCTGTAAATAAAGCTGAATTTTCTTTACTCACAATTAAATGAGATTTTCCATATTCTCTGACATCAGCACGTTCTACTTTACCACCTAAAACATGTTGCATTAATTGTGCCCCATAACATAATCCTAAAACAGGAATACCAAGTTCAAACAATTCTTTTGAATATGTAGGTGAATCTGCTTCATAACAGCTGTTAGGTCCACCTGTTAAAATAATTCCCTTAGGATTCATTTCTTTAATCTTTTCAAGATCTGTTTTATATGAATAAATTTCACAATAAACATTACATTCTCGAACACGTCTAGCCACTAACTGATTATACTGACCACCAAAGTCTAAAACAATGACTAATTCTCTCTTCACTCATTTCCCTCCTTAAAATTGAATATCTTTTAAAACAACTGTCTGTTCTCTATCTGGTCCTACTGAGAACATGACAATTGGACAATGAATTAATTCTTCAATACGTCTGATATAATTTTGACAATTGAGTGGTAATTCTTCAAAAGATTTCACATGTGTAATATCTTCTTTCCATCCAGGCATTTCTTCATAAATAGGTTCCACTTCTTCAATACCTTTAATTGTAGAAGGTAAACCATGAATCACTTCACCTTTATATTTATAAGCTTTACAGATTTTAATGGTATCTAAACCACTTAAAACATCCAATAACATCAAAGCAATTCCTGTTAAACTAGACATTCTACGTGATTGATTGACAACCACAGCGTCAAACCATCCTGTACGTCTTGCACGTTGTGTCACTGTTCCATATTCATGTCCTCTTTCACGAATGAAATCTCCAACTTCATCATGTAATTCTGTTGGGAAAGGTCCAGCTCCTACACGTGTTGTATATGATTTGATAATCCCAATTGCTTCTTTAATATATAAAGGCCCAATACCAGTCCCTTCACTTACGCCATTAGCGCCTGGATGAGAGCTTGTGACATATGGATAAGTTCCATAATCAATATCCAACATAGCACCTTGAGCACCTTCAAATAACACTTTACGATCTTCACGTAAATATTGATCTAACAACATTCCTGTATCACAAACAAGTGGTTTGATCACTTTGGCATATTCTTTATATTCTTCAAAAATACTTTCAACAGTGAATTGTCCTTCTAATTCAGGATATTCCATCACTTTCATTGGGAAAGTTTCTTTTAATCTTTCTAAAAATAATTCTTCATCAATAAACTCACCCATACGAATACCAATACGACTATACTTATCAATATAACATGGACCAATTCCACGTTTTGTTGTCCCAATGCTATGATCTCCTTTTCTTGCTTCCTGAATCGCATCAATTTCAAGATGATAAGGTAAAATCACATGACAACGATCACTCACACGAATCTTACTTGTATCAATACCCGCATCATTTAAATATTTGACTTCTTCCAAAAAGGCTTTAGGATTAACAACCATCCCATTTCCCATAATGACTTCATGTCCACTAAAAATTCCAGAAGGTATTAATTTCAATGCAAATTTCTTTCCATCATACACAATTGTATGTCCTGCATTGTTTCCTCCTGCATAACGTACAACAACATCAGCTTTTTGGGCAAGATAATCAGTAACTTTTCCTTTACCTTCATCTCCCCACATGCTTCCTACTACAACCACACCAGCCATAAAACTTCATCCTTTCTTTTTTACATCAATATTATATAAAATATGACTCTTATATACAATCAAAATTTATCATAATTGACGTATCAACACTTCTATTATAAAATAAAACAAAACATTAGTAAAATTAATATTTAAAAACATTGATATAAGGAGAGCTAATATGAACATTAAACTAGAACAATATAAAATCTTTAATGAGGCCGCCTCAACGCTTTCTTTTTCTCTGGCTGCCAGAAATCTCTTTATTTCACAATCCGCTGTCAGTCAGGCCATTCGTCTTTTAGAAAAAGAATTACATACGCAGCTATTTATTCGTCAATCTAAAGGGGTTATTTTGACTAAAGAAGGACAAATCCTCCATCAGAAGATTTCTGAAGCCTTATCCTTAATTACCAGTGCTGAAAATCAAATTGCCCATTTTCATGAATTAAATCAGGGAGAATTACTTATAGGTGCCGGTGACACATTAAGCGAAAACTATATCATGCCTTATCTTGTTCTTTTTCACCAGCATTATCCTCATGTCAAAATCAAGATGGTCAATCGTACCAGTCTGGAAATCATAGACTTATTAAAAACAGGAGATATTGATTTGGGATTTATTAATATGCCTCTTTATGATGAAGCCATTACCATTCGTGAATGTTTACAAATTCATGATATTTTTGTCAGTTCACATCAAGACTCTCATTCATATACAATGGAAGAACTTGTGAATGAACCTCTCATCATGTTAGAGAAAAATTCAAATTCCAGACAGTTTGTTGATGACTATTTTGCTATGCAAGGTTTCTTATTAAACCCCAGCATTGAACTGGGTTCTCATAATCTCCTTTTAGAAGCTGCTAAAAATCATTTAGGAAAAGCTTGTGTAATTAAAGAATTCTCACAACATGAACTGGATAGTCACCAGATTTATGAAGTGAATCTCACACATGCTTTACCTAAACGTAGCATTGGATATGCTTATCTTTCACGCAAGACATTGACTCCAGCCACAGCCAAATTCATTGAACTTTTACCAGTTTTTCAAAATGAATGACATAAGAAAAGAGCGATATACCCTGAAATATCGCTCTTTTCTTATATCGATCCATAGCGCTGCTGTTCACTATTTGGCTGTTAGACTGCTGCCTCTAACAGGGATCATTTTGAGTAAATTATATGAATACTTTGCTTTCCATGTATATCGAGGAATATTATGATATGATATACACATTGTCCCTTTGGACAACTCCTATTATATATAAAGTTTGTTTTCATGCAACTGAAAATTTAAAATTATGTCGATTTTATCAATATTTTTTCAATTTTATTAAAATGTAAACACTTTCACTATACAAACATAGGAATAGTTTTCAAAAGTACCATATTTTTACTGATTATGTCTCACTATATATTGGTAGAGTTTTGCTACAAATCTAGCCTCTACTTTCGCATAAGAATATTCAGCTTTCACAAATGTTGGAATTTCAAAATAATCATCATTCATAGATACACAGACAACTTCTCCAAGAGATTCCTGTCTTGTATCAACCATGATATGAATATTAGCAGACTCATGCATCAATGGTTTCAACCATTCATCATAAAAACGAAAGTCACCAAGATATGTCAAAGAAATTTTGGGCTGTTTTTTGAGTACAGCTGCTTTTAAATCTTTTTCTTGAATGATATATTCAGCCATACGGTGTTCTATTTCCATTTTCACATCTTTCATCAAAGCATCAGCCACCTCTTGAGAAGATGCTTTAACAGCCAAACGAATACGTACTGTTTCTTCTCCAGCATATAAGGCTATAGAAACATCTTTTTGACCTTCAATCAAATCTCTCAACATTTCATCAATCTTACTTTCACCAATAAACATTGTTAAATATTCATAAGTATAAATCGTATCTTGTTTCCATTTGGTAAGATAAGGAATCAAAGAGTGTTCAACAACATATTGCAGTTCTTTAGGTGGACCAGGTAAATTAATGATCATACGTTGTCCATCAGACATGGCACAGCCATTAGCTGTTCCCATATCATTTTCTAAAATATAAGCGTCTCGAGGATAATAAGCCTGCTTAAAATTATTGTCAGGAACCTGGTCAACACCTGTACAATAGCGACATTTGATATCTACTTTTCGTGCTTCTTCTTCATTATAAACCATTTCCAAGCCTAAATACTTAGCTGACAGTTCTTTAGTCAAATCGTCTGTCGTAGGTCCGAGTCCTCCTGTTGTGATGACACAGTCAGCCCCACGTTCAAAAGCAATCTTTAAACAATCATATAATCTTTGAGGGTTATCACCCACAACACTTTGATAATACACATTAAATCCTAAATCTTTGCATACCTTTTGTAAAAGTGTGGCATTGGTATTCACAATTTCACCCAATAATAATTCTGTTCCAACATTCATAATTTCTACATTCATCAATCAAATCTCCTTATATCCATTCCATAAACCATGTCTATGTTTGATTTCTTATTTCTATTGTATAAAATAAATGTCTATTTTTCTACTCTTTTTCAAACTATGACTCCAACAAAGATAAAATTTCCTCTTCACTCCAAAATATCTGAATACACTCTATAAATTCATCCAAAGCTCTATGTTTCATACGATAATAACTGGCACGTGAATAAAAGCTCATCCACCATGAAGCCTGATAATAATTAATATACTCATGTTCAATAAATTCATAAGTGTCTTTTGATAAATGATTATGTATCTGATGAATAATCCCAACAAAACTTTCTAATTTCTGTTTACGCTCTAATTGCTTAATCATTTTCTCATCACCATTATGATATGAAGATGATGTGTCTTTCACTTTAAACATATCAACCTGTGGATAATAATTATAATGCTGATTCAAATACAAGATATCTAACTGGGCTCTTTGATAAGTTTTATAAATTTTCCTTGCGACATGATCCTTCTGTTTTAAAGTTAAATGTTTTTCCATAAAAAATCCCTCCTAATACTTATATACGCATTTTAGAGGGCATTTTTCTTTTTTAAATTGTAAAATTCTCAATTAATTGTTCAATTTCTTCATTTTTTAACCCAATTTCCAATAAATACTCTTTAGCACTACCATAATGTTCTCTTAAATAATCCAATAATTCCATCATATATCGAGGTGAAGATCTTAAATATTGTTTTGCTTCTTCATTATCCATCATTTGTGCCAAAGACGCATTAATATCTATATTATTTTCATAAGATTCACTATAATCTTTCACAATATCATATTCATGACAGCCAATCAGATCCAACAATAAAGCTGCAGTGACACCTGTACGATCTTTACCAGCAGAACAATGAAACATAACGCCTTCATAAGGATATTTCACAAAGATATCAAACAATTCTTTAAATTTATGTTTCATCCCTTCTAACATATAAATATAGACACCACCTAAGTCTTTATAAGTTTTCACTTCTTCAGGAACAATAGCGGCTTTAGTAGAATCAAATAAATTC
Source organism: Massilimicrobiota sp. An105 (assembly GCF_002161155.1). Taxonomy (NCBI): domain Bacteria; kingdom Bacillati; phylum Bacillota; class Erysipelotrichia; order Erysipelotrichales; family Erysipelotrichaceae; genus Massiliimicrobium; species Massilimicrobiota sp. An105. Next base: position 5,813 of record NZ_NFLY01000054.1, on the reverse strand, counting down.
ACTTCATAATAATCAATATCTTTTTCATTTTGAAATGGATTAGGCTGACACTCTTTTTCAAAATCACTTCTTAAATCAATCACAACCTTAACACCATAATCCTTTAAAGTCTGAATGTCTTTTGAAGTTGCATAAGTAGGTGCAGCTGCTCTGATATACTTATGAGCACGACTATACATTCCACCCTGTGTTTCATAACCACCTAAATCTCTTGTATTAACCATTTTCTCTAATTGAATCTGACGTTCTTCTCTTGTCATATATAGCATATTTTCACTCTCCTACTCTTCAAAAGGACGGACACGTAAAGTCACGCCTAAATCATCACAAATTGCCTGACATTTCTTTATTTTCTCTTCACCAATAATATCCACAACACTCATCACAACAAATGGAACATACTCTAGGCAAGACTTTGCAAAATCAAGCATAGCCTGAAAAGACTCTATCCCAAAACGACTGCGTGTTAATGCATCATATTCCTTAGCATCAGGAGCATTTAAACTGATCGAAACTGTATCAATTCTTCCCTTGAATTCAGGTGTTACATCTCTTTGATGAATCAAACAAGCTAAACCATTGGTATTAACACGAATAGGTAAATCTCTTCGAAAATGCTTTAAAATCCCTGCAATCTGTATCACATCTTCTACTCTTTCTAATGGTTCACCAAAACCACAGAAAACAACTTCATGGAAATCATCTAAATCATATTTTTGAAACTCTTTAATCACATCTTCAACAGTCGGTTCCTCTTCAAGCCATAAACTATGTCCTTCTTCCATTTCCTTTGTCTGTCTTAAACAAAATGTACAGGCACAAGGACAACGATTGGTTAAATTAACATAAACTGTGACATCTTCTAATGAAGCTAATTCACTGATATCCTGATAACCATTGCCGTGTATTGTATATAAAATCATAAATCTTCTCCTAACTCATATAAATATTCTTCAAAGCTCAAGCCATAATGATGAGGGACATGTGTCTGTTCACAAAAGCGAATACATTTTGAAGCAAAGGCTGTTGCTTTTTTGACACTTTCATAAAAACTCAATCCATTCAAATAGCTTCCTGCTATAACAGCCGCAATAACATCTCCTGTTCCACAACGATCTTTACCAATGCGATCCACCATTACAATCTGATAATCTTCATGTTTATTATAAATAAAATTTAAAATCTGTTTATCATTAAACGGTATACCTGTCACAACAATATGAGATGGTCCTTGTCTTGATAACTGTTCACACATCTCTTTGAGTTCATCAAATGACGGCAAAGACTCAGGGTAAGGGCGATCAACTAAAGTGACAAGTTCAGTTAAATTCGGTGTCATTAAATCCGCATATTGAATCAGTTCTTTCATCTTCTGACACATGGCAGGTGTATATGTCTTATACAATTTTCCATGATCTCCCATCACAGGATCCACAAGAATAAACGTTTCTTTTCTTTTAAAAGTCTGAATAAAATCAATCACAATATCAACCTGTTCTTCAGAACCTAAAAAACCTGTCGCAATGGCATCAAATTCTAAATGCAGATCTTTATAAGTCTGGATATAATCTTTCATCCTTGATGTATAATCATCAAAATAATAAACGGGAAATTGGGTATGGGTTGATAAAATAGCGGTAGGAATAGGAACAGCCTGTATCTTCATAGCGGATACAATAGGTGCCATAGCCGCAATCGCACATCTTCCAAATCCTGTCATATCATTAATTAAAGCAATCTTCTTTTGCATACTTACACCTGTTATGAAGTGACCTTTGTCAAGACATAAATTCACAATTCATAATATTTTTTATTCAATTGTGCCATCAAAGGCATACAAAGACCCCATAATGAAGATTTTGCGACAGTTAACCACTCTGTTATTCGTGGGTTGGTTACCAAAAGGTTAATGGTTCGTCGTCAAACTCTACAATCTCACTACGTGGATCAGTGATATTTCATATAAATAATTATCGCGACATATTATTTATATTGTCACTGCCATAAGAGGTGTATCTTAGATAGTTGAACCTGTTTTCTTATTTTGAGGTCCATCTATGCCTTTGATGATTCTGTCTTTTTTTGGCTACCTCATAATCTCTCCTTTCTTTGAGAATTTATATATCCTTTTTAATTGATATGTCCTGTTTCTATTCCCCATACAAAGCATGATAATTCTCTGGCAATCGCTGTTATCGCGATATTTCTATTGATTCCTTTTAATATCATTCTGTGATATTTCTTTTGTAATCTTATAACCGCTTTGTCCGCATAATCGATGACCTTCACATCCTGTCCCTTTTGTTTTGATATGACTTTCTTTCCTTTTTTTCCAACTGTTCCTCTTACTAGTACTTGTGCACATTCTACCAGTGTTTCTCTTACCACTGCATTTCCTTGCTTAGTTATGCTTAATCGTTTGTTTTTATCTCCGCTTGAATCTTCTCCTGGAGTTAATCCGCAATAGGATGAAAAAGCATTGGCTGTTGGAAATCTGTTAAAGTCGGAGATTTCTGCATGTAAAGTCATCGCTGCTGTTGTGTCTATACTCTTTAAACAGCGTAATTCGCCTATCTTTTCTTTGTATGGCTCTTCCTGAGATAATTCTTCTAGTTTATGCTGGAATCTGCCTATCTTCGTTTCCAATAATTCCAACTGCGATAAATATTCATCCAATATCTCTCTGTACATTGGATCCAGTTTCAGTTCTTTCAACCATTTGATATGTGATGGTATCCATCTGGACTTTCCTTCATATCTGTATCCAAGTCGTAATACAAAGGCATTGATATGCTGTTTCACTTTTTTTGATTCACCTTTAAAATCATTCATCATTCTAATGTACTCTTTAACTTCCACATCATGATCATTAGGTACATAAACTGATTTATATGATTTATTGGCTAAATTTGTTGCGATCATTTGGGCATCTCTTTTGTCGTTCTTCACCACTTTATTTTTGGCTGAACGATGCATCGTTGAAGGTGCCAGGATATCACAGGCAATCCCTTTTTCTTTTAATTGCCAATAAAGTGAATAACCTAAACATCCTGCTTCATAGCCAACCAATACATCTGCATCTTTCTGTGCTTTTTTCATTGCATTATTGATGAATTTTTCAATAAGTTTCACATCTGGACTGATCTTAGTTTCTCCTAATATTTCTCCAGTATCTCCATCAATTGCACATAAACTATAAGATTTTTTATGGACATCTGCTCCAATATAAACTATACTTTTCATAGTGACCTCCTATTGTCGTTATGGTAACGATTCTGTAATTTGTTTTTCAATCTAATTATGAATCTAAATCCACGTTTTGACAACTAGGAGGTCACTTCATATTATCTCATTTTTATCCTATTTTATCACAAACACATCTAAAAAAGAAGAAATGTATCTTGAAAAGGAACAACTCTGTATGATTTCATTTTCCATCATTCTATGTTATGATAATGAAAAATATCAGAAAAGGAGTTCATTATGGATAAGCATTGTTTCAAAACAGATTTAACTCAAGATACAATCATAGATCAACATTATCAGGATGAAGCTATTTTTGATAGTCATTTCAAACATAAAGACTTTCAACATTGTCAGTTTGAACATATTGATTTTCAAGATGTTTCTTTTGAAAACAGTTATTTTGTCAATGTCACTTTTATTCATTGTGACTTATCTAACATCAAGTTGAATCATACACTTTTTAGACATGTCCGTTTTGAAAACTGTAAATTGATGGGTATTGACTTTTCTGAATCCATCTTTGATCAGGTCACTTTTCAAGAATGTCTATGCTCATTTGCGAATTTTGCATTCATGCATAATAAAACAGTGCAGTTTCAACATTGTTGTCTACAAAATGCCAGTTTTGTAGAAGTCAAAATGACAAAAACAAGCTTTGATGAATGCGATTTACGACAATGTGAATTTCTCCATGCTTCACTTTCTCATATTGATTTATCTTCATGTCAGATTGAAGGCATCATGACATCTTCTCAAGATATTGCTGGGGCTATCATTGCCTATAATCAGGCTCCAGCTCTCATCCATTTATTAAAAGTCAAAATCAAGGAATAAAAAAACTATGGTGATTAGAAGTGAACTTCATGATTTGGAAATTCAAATCATGAGGTTCATTTCTTTTTTCCATAGTTTTAATATGCTCTTGCAAAATAAACAATATGTTTTGCTTTCTTACCACAAATTGGACAAACCCCATCAGCGTGGGCATCTGTATCAATACAACGTGATGTTGCAGCTGTGTCTTCTTTGATCTTCACTTCACATGCTTCATCACCACACCAAGGCATTTTAACGTAACCACCTTTGTTATTTAAAACGTCTTTAAATTCTTCATAAGTTGTGACATCAGTGATATGTTCATCTCTAAATTTTAAAGCTTTCTGATACATTTCTTCATGAACTTCATCTAGTAAATGAGCTAATTTTTCTGGTAATGTCTCATCAAGAGCTAAAGTTAATTTTTCACCATTTACACGTTTAGCGACAACACATTGACCATTCTGTAAATCTCTTGGACCAACTTCTAAACGTAATGGAATACCACGCATTTCAGCTTCTGAGAACTTCCATCCTGGTGATTTGTCACTCGCATCCACTTTCACACGGATACCTTTAGCCTGTAATTGAGCCTGAAGTTCATAAGCTTTATCTAAGATTCCTTCTTTTTGTTGTTGAATTGGAATAATCATCACTTGTGTTGGTGCGACTCTTGGAGGTAATACTAACCCATTATCATCACCATGAACCATAATAATCGCTCCAAGTAAACGTGTTGAAACACCCCATGAAGTCTGATAAACATATTTAAGCTGATTATCTTTGTCTAAGAATTTCATATCAAAAGCTTTCGCAAAACCATCACCAAAATAATGTGATGTTCCAGACTGCAATGCTTTTCCATCATGCATTAGAGCTTCAATTGTATATGTTTCTTCTGCTCCTGCAAATTTTTCTCTTTCTGTTTTTCTACCTGTTACCATTGGAATAGCCAATAATTCTCTGGCAGTTGTTTCATAGATCTCCAACATACGCATTGTTTCTTCTTTCGCTTCTTTTGCTGTTGCATGAATCGTATGTCCTTCCTGCCATAAAAATTCTGAACCTCTTAAAAATGGTCTTGTTGTTTTCTCCCAACGCACAACAGAACACCATTGATTATATAATTTTGGTAAATCACGATAAGAATTGACAATCTTTGCATAATGTTCACAAAATAATGTTTCAGATGTTGGACGAATCAATAAACGTTCTTCCAATTCATCTAATCCACCACGTGTGACAACTGCACATTCAGGCGCAAATCCTTCAACATGATCAGCTTCTTTTTTTAATAATGATTCAGGGATTAACATCGGCATATAAACATTTTCATGTCCCGTTTCTTTAAATTTTTTGTCCATATAGGCTTGAATCATTTCCCATAACGCATAACCATATGGGCGATAGATAATAAACCCTTTGACACTTGAATAATCCATTAATTCGGCTTTACGACAAACATCTGTATACCATTTCGCAAAGTCTTCATCTCTTGATGTAATCGCATCATTTTTTACTTTATTTGCCATTTTTTTCTATACCCCTTCTCTAATATTTACCTTACTATTATACAAGAATTTAACTAAAAAGCAATTAGGACTCGACTTTTTCTTTTTCAAAAACCAAATCTCGTAAATTGAAAAACTAAATTCCATCCCTAAATCAATTTATATGGAATTTAATTTTACAAATCCAATGATAGAATTTAATTCTGCAAACTTTTATAATAATAGTGGGTATTCCTTCTA
>NZ_NFLY01000053.1:0-14631 GCF_002161155.1 Massilimicrobiota sp. An105 | reverse complement strand
TGGTTACGTTTTTGCATGCAGAAAAATAGAGTAATGCTGGTGCATTACTTTTTATTTTGCTCATTGTTAATATTTGCTTTAAGCGTTTATCAACCAAACGAAACCAAATTCCTATAATACAAAAAAAGAACTATCTTATAGTTCTATAAATTCTTTGTATAGTTATAATGCAACATCTCATAATCATTTTGTTCATAAAAGTGATGCGCCTGTTTTCTATAAGTCGATGTTGATAATTCAATCTGTTCTAAACGCAATTCATTGGCCTTAGCTTCGATAGCCTGTAATAACTGTCCGCCAATTCTCTGACCTCGACTTTCTGGTAAAACAACCAGTTCAACAATTTCTCCTGTATCTTGATTATGATGTAAATAACGATGAATCTGAAAGCTTAAAAACCCTAATATTTTGTCTTGTCGATAAACCAGATATACCACATCATTACTATTGATTCCCTGGTGATAAGTTTGTTTAAAATGATCATAATCTAATTTTTGATTTTCTAATATACACATTAAGTCATAAATCTCATCACAATCTTCTAATCTTGCTTTTTCAATCATATAAACCCTCTTTTCTCTATATTTTATTATATCATAGGTATTGAACAGCTTTCGACAATATTATACAATCATTATGGTGATTTCATGAAAAAAATAAAATTATTTGTTTGTTTGGTCCTTTTGCTTGTTGGATGTCAACCGCAACCACAAACACAACCTCAAAAAGGAGAAACAAAAAACACAGTAAGCTGTCATTTTATTGGTGATTTATTATATGAAAAGCCTTATTATGACTGGATCGAAGATGATAGCCAAGATAAAGGCTATTATGATTTGGTAAGACCTTATCTACAAAATGATGATTTATCCATTGCTAATCTGGAAACACCTATTGGTGGTAAAGAACTGAACATTTCTGGGACAGGCTATTCTTTTAATGCTTCTCGTGAAATTGGTAAACAGGTAGCATCTCTTGATTTAGAAGTCGTTTCAACTGCTAATAACCACGCTAATGATCGAGGAAATCAAGGCATTGATAATACCCTTGATTTCTTAAAAGAAAAAGATATTTTAGCTGTGGGCACTTACTATAATCAAGATGATAGAGATCAAGGAAAATATATGACTATTCATGGAATAAAGCTTGGTTTTGTATCTTATACATATGCAACAAATCAAATTGTCAGTGATGAAAATCAAGCCAAAGTTGCTTTATTTAATCGTCCTAGTGACCGAAAAATGACACAGGCATATAAAGATTTATTAACGAAAGAAGTGACTCAAACTAGAGAAAACTGTGATGTCTTGATTGCAATGATGCATTGGGGAAATGAATTTACATATGATATTTCAACTCAACAAGAAGAAGTATCTCAATTGCTTAGTGATTTAGGTGTTGATATTATTATTGGTAATCATTCTCATTGTTCACAGCCTATGGATTGGATTAATAACAATCGCACTTTATGTATGTATTCTCTAGGAAATTTTGTAAGTGCAGACCCTATTGTCGATCGTACTCACCAGGAATTTAAAAATGCATATAATGTTTCAATGATGGTTTCACTTGACATTGTAGAAGAAAATAATCAAATTTCTATTCAAAACATTGACTATATCCCTGTTATCAATTACTATGATGAACATTTACAAAACTTTAAACTTATTCCTTATGATCAATATACAACTCAATATGAAACATCACATTATCATTATCAAAATGGTTTGACAAAAAAATGGATTGAAGAAACTTATCAACAACTCATTCCTCAATCCTTATCAGATCACGTATTGCAAAAGACTGCCTAAGCAGTCTTTTTAATCTAAATCTTCACCATTTGTTTCAATAACTTTTTTATACCAATAGAAAGATTCTTTCTTACGACGAGAGAAATCTCCTGTTCCATCATCATATCTTTCAACAAAGATAAATCCATATCGTTTAGCCATTTCACCAGTAGAAGCAGAAACCAAATCAATGCATCCCCAAGGTGTATAACCTCTTAAATCAACACCATCTAAAACAGCTTCATGCATTTGTTGGATATGACTTCTTAAATAGTCTACACGATAATCATCACAAACTTTTCCATCTTCGTCAATCTTATCATAAGCACCTAAACCATTTTCTACGACAAAGATTGGTTTTTGATAACGATCCCAGATTTCATTTAATGAATAACGAAGTCCAATTGGATCAATTTGCCATCCCCAGTCACTTGCTTTTAAGTATGGGTTTGGAACCCCACCTAAAATATTACCTTTACCAGTTCCTTTTGATTCGTCAGCTGTTTGACAGTTAGACATATAATATGAACATGTATAGAAATCAACAGGTCCAGCAGCTAAAATATCATCATCACCAGGTTCCATATGTACAGTAATGTTGTTGTCTTTGAAATATCTCTTGATATAGTTAGGATATTTTCCACGACATTGCACATCACTACAGAACCAGTTCATTAAATGCCCTTTTTGTTGGTTCACGATTTCATCTTCAGGATGACAAGTTAAAGCATAACTTGTTGCCATAATTTGCATACATCCAACTTGATTATTTGGATCAATTTCATGTGCCATTTTCACAGCTAAAGCACTTGCTAAAAATTGGTGATGTAATCCTTGGAAACGATTGTTTGGATTATCAACCTGATCCATAAAGTCCATAGCTTTGATTTCATTTAAAATTCCCTGTGATAAGAATCCACCCATTGGTGTTGTTGCACTATTGATTTCATTGAATGTCAACCAATATTTCACTTTACCTTTATAACGTGTAAAAATAGCTTTACAGAATCTTAAATAACAATCAATCATTCTACGATCTACCCATGAATTCCATTTCTTTGTCAGATTAAATGGAACTTCATAGTGAGAAATAGTGACCATTGGTTCAATACCATATTTTAAGCATTCATCAATTAAGCTTTCATAAAATTTTAATCCTTCTTCATTTGGTTGTTCTTCATCACCATTTGGAAAGATTCTTGTCCATGCAATTGAAAAACGATACATTTTAAATCCCATTTCAGCAAATAATGCAATATCTTCTTTATATCTATGATAATGATCAATTGCATCATGACTAGGATAAAAAGTTCCTTCTTCTAAAACTGGTGTAATTCTTTTACTTGTTGTTGCTGTACCACCTGTACAGATATCTGGGCAAGAAATACCTTTTCCACCTTCTTGCCATCCACCTTCTAATTGATTAGCAGCAGTTGCTCCACCCCAATAAAACCCACTTGGGAAACTCATATCTTTCATTCCTCCTTTTTCCATATTATAATCAATATTCCCATTTTTTCATATTCATTTTCATAACTTGAAAGTCTTTAACCTATATATCTTGACTGCCCAAAAGCTAAAATCAAAATAAAGATTGGGTAAAAGAAAAATAATCCTAAGGCAAATAATAATCCATGCCCAAAAGCATAAGATAATCTCATAAGGAGATAAATGATAAATATGATATTAATAAAAGGAATCAAGGCTATCAACATTGTCCATCCAGAACTTGTAACCATCTTACAAAAAGAATAAATATTATAAATAGGAATCAATGCATACCATCCTTCTAAACGAGCCTTTTTGAATAATTGCCACCACGCTATGATACTTATTAATGATATAATGAATCCACCTGTTAAAAATATATTTGAAAATTCCTGCATCATAATCCTCTCCTTTTTCTTATTATAGCATAAAGGACTATTGACAATAACAATAGTCCAATAATCTTAAATCAAAACCAGATGATTTCTTCTTATTTTCAAACACTGAAATAAATTTTATATAGGCATTGACATCAAAATAAATCTATTCCAAAGCCCCTTTAACTTTCTTTCTTGTTAAGAGTCTATTTTGTCTATTAGCTAAAGCATCTTTTCTTCCTTGAAGCAAAATCTTTCTTCCTGCTTCATTTCTTGTATAAATCAATTGATATTTTCCTATATAAGGTTGCATACACTGCGCAAAAATCATTGCATCTTCTTTACGTTTAGAAAAAATATCAGGAACGACAAAATATCTATCCATCTTATTTCTTTGATGTTTGTTGTAAAGGATATAGCGTTGATTATCAATTTCATCAAAAAATTCATTCACACATTTTGCAAATAAAGCCTTATCATGAGCAGTTCCTCCACTTAAATAAATAGAGTATAAAACCGCTTGTGATTCTGTTTGTACACGACAATTCAACATTTCAAACAAATGCATATTTAACATAGCCTGATAAATGCCATCACCAAAAGACTGTAAACGATTCAAAGGATTCATCCATGTAAATACTTTTTTTAATCTCCATAATACACTCACAACACCAATGAAAATACAAGAAAATAAAACATAAATCATAGACTTGCTTTGAATGTGTAAAAGCCTTGCTAGTACACATATCAAAATACCTGTAAGTACAAAACTCAGTATAGTTAATAACACATGTCTAATCGCATCATACAATAAGACACTTGTCATATTTTGATCTTCCATGTCTACTTCTTCAACAACTTCAATCTTATCATATATAGCTAAAGAACGATCCCATCTTTCTTTTAACTGTTCTCTTTGAGAGGATAATTCTAACATTTTTTGATTGGTTTTTTTAATATGTGAACGATCTAATGGATACTGAATTGCAGTCAATCTTTCAATACCATTTTCAATAAAGTCTTTATCATAATGAAGGCCTAAGAAATGTTCCATCCTTCTTCTCAAGTTTTCAAAATCACTTTCAGTCTGATTAATCTCCTGTCTATGATTGATAATTCCTTTTTGAGGAGGAACACAGACAAGATGCCAGATATGACTCACTTTATCAGGATTTTTATGATAGGTACGAATGGCTCTTCCACGCATTTGATTACTTAACATAAATGAACCAACAAAACTTGCGAGAATTAAAGTATTTACGCAAGGTGAATCCCAACCTTCACCAAGCAATGACTTTGTCCCAATTAAAACTTGAATATCTTCCTGTTCAAATAAATCACTCACTGCTTCTATGATTTCATGATGATTTCCTTTCACATTCACTTTAACATAATCATCAATGGCCTTAAATGGCTGAAATGTCATTTCTATTTGTTGTGAGACAAGTTGTCTTAATTGATTTTTTAAAAAAGCAGGAATGATAATCATAGATCCACATAAGACTGCCAAATGAAATGGTTGATGATGTTGAATACTTTCTCTTCTTAACATTTCAAAGAAAGGAAGAACCCCTAAAGCATGCACACTCATTGTATCATCACCAATAGCTTTTTCATATTCACCTTTGATATAATCCGTTAAAATTAATAATTTTAACTCTCTATTCATATGTTTGTATTCATGGCATACAATATCTCGAATACTTTCACATTTTCCAACCGAAGAAATCAGCATCTTTTCAAAAGCAATATCAACTTGCATAATGACTTTCTTTTTCTCAATCAATCCATGTGATTTGACATATTTGTAAAGCTCTTCAAAATCTTCCTCATTGATAATATAAGAATCCCTGTCATCAAAGAAAAATCCCTGCAATAAAATTTCCATCCATTTTATAGACATCTTCTCCAACTTCTTTGTTCCCAATATTTTTAAATATTCTCTTGGATAAGAGAGTTGTTGACTTTCCAAGTAAATCAATAGAGAAGATAAATACGCTGGATTTTCTAATGCTTTATCTAAATCTTGAATAGATCTCACATATGGATGTGATAAAATAGCCTGTTGGAATTTTTGATGATGCATGAAAAATGAAAAAACATTTTGTACATCATCTTGAAATTCTTTCATCTTGGCTTCTTCTTTAGCTGTTGGATAATTAAAATAAACATAATCCTGATGTGGACACAGACTCCCTTCTTTGACTAATTCAGGTACTGTAATTTCTATGTCAATGTCTCCACACATATCTAAATATCTTGTCCACATGGCTATGGAAGAATCATATGGTGGTGTTGCAGTTAAGGAAATTGTAAAAACAGTAGTGATTTGCTTTTTAAAATCCTCCAACGCTTTCCACCATTCAGTTCTTAAATGATGACATTCATCTAAACATAATGTTTCTATTCCTGCTTCTTTTATAGCTTCAATTAAAGAAAAATCCTGATAATCTACATTTTCTTCATCTTCTTGATCTTTAACCTTTCGCATGGCACTATGAATAGATTGATACGTTGAAACATTAATCAATCGAAGATGTTTTAAATCCTGTGATATATATTCCTCACTTTTCAATCCTGCTTTTAAAAAAGATTCTTTGATTCTTGTCACCCATTGTTGTCGAATAGTAATTGTTGGTACAAGAATTAATGCTGGTTTATTAACGCGTCTGATAATTTCAATACCTAAAGTCGTTTTTCCTGAACCAGGCGCAGCGACAATATGAATTTTATGATCTTTTTTATAAATATCTAATTGATTCAATACTCTTTGTTGATAATCTCTCCAAACACCTTGAAACTCTAATATATCTTGACAGTTCACCATCATCACCTCTTTTTCATTATATAATAAAAGACCGTTAATGACATCATTAACAGCCTTATTCCTTTATTTTCTAATCGCTTGAACAGCAATACAACCTGGTCCGCCTTGAGCTATAAAAACAGGAGAAAGATCATACATTTCAATGACTGTATTTTCAAAAACAGTCTGTAACTGTTTGACAACATCTTGAGCCTGTTTCAAAACCCCTGCATGTGTCACATAAATTTTAAAGTCTTCATTCACACCTAATTCTTGGAAAGCTTTCATAATTTCTTTAACAGCACTTTTAAAAGTTTTTTTCATAGCATATTTTTCTAATCTTTTAGCATCTTTTGTAGTTGTCATAATAGGTGTAATCTTCAACATACCACCAAGTGTTGCTGCAAGTGGTGTTAAGCGTCCTCCACGTTTTAAAAAGCCAAAGTCTTGAGGAATTAAAAATGATTTTTCACATGCAATGCTTTTATGTAATTCTTTCATAATATGATGAATATCCAATCCCTGTTCTCTTAAAGCAACAGCTTTTTCTACTAAGTATCTTTGTGGTCCACATAAAGTCATAGAGTTAATAACATGAATATTTTCACTATGCTCTACACTTTCTTTTGCACTCACTGTACTTTGATATGTTCCTGATAATCCATCAGCCATATTAATAACCAAAATGTCTTCCTCTGGATATTTTTCAAATAATTCCATTGTTTCACCAATAGAAGGCTGTGATGAACTAGGTACATGTCCTTCTTTGACAATATCTAAAAATTCCTGACTTGTCACATCAACATATTCTTTATAACTCTTTTTATCAGCTATAACATTTAAAGGAAGAACATCAACCCCTATTTTTTCTCCTTCCTTTGGTGATAGTAAAGCTCCCGTATCCGTAATAATCTTCATATCCAATCTCCTCGTATCCATAATCTCTTAATTATAAATTAACAAATATATATGGGGATGTCAATATAAATGTAGTTTTTAAAACCATATTTGATAGAGAAAAAATCAATTTATTTCATTATTGCATAAATTATTTTAATTATTTATGTATAGGTGTATTATATAAGTAGAAAGAGAACTTTTTCATAAAAATTCTTGACCTTGTAGTTACTCTATAGTGTTTAATAAGGATGAAAGAAGGGAAAACATATGCTTACATTCATTAAAAAAATTGTTATTCATCAAAAGAAAGACTATTTACTTTTATTAAGTATCTTAACATTGATAGCTTCTTTTGAATTTTGTTTTATTGCCATGTATGATCATCTTTCACGTTTAGATTTAAAAATTGACTGGATGACATTCAGGGCAATTGCCTTTATTCCATTTTTAACCTTAATGATAGCAGTTGTATTGAGTGTTTTTGTTGCGAAATATTTTATTCAAAATAAAAAACATGAATTTTCAATGTTATTACTTTTTGGAAGAAAACCCAAAGATTTATTTCTTTATCTGATAATTCAATATGGTATCATGTCTTTGATTGCTTTTTTTCTAGGATTCATTTTAGGTATCTTGATTATGAAAGGTATCAATATTTATCTGATCCATATTCATATGAATTATATTTTCCAATATCATTTCTTAAATACATTTTTCTTGTATACTTTCTTTTTAATCTTTACTGTGATCTTTATTTTAGCAATAAGTGCTCAACAGTTTACGGAGATTGATACTCATATTATAGAAACAATAAATCATAAGAATATGCAAAAAGTGACACCTTATATGATTTCTATGAGTCGTCATGATCAAAAACGTAAGGTTCCAACCGGTCAGATCATTTCATCCCTATTCACTCTCCATATCTTTTTCTACTCATTATATGCATTAGCGACTGATTCGTTATTTGAAAATAAATTCATTTATTTTGCATTATTTCTAATATCTATTGCTTCTATTGCTTCCATTATTAATACTTTCATTCCACTTTTATTCGATCTATTTCACTCAACACTTCTTCATCACCCACTCTTATTCAACAGCATTTCAAGCTTTATTGATTTAACCAATCAGCTTGTTTCTATTGCTAATATTCATTCCATTGTCTTACCTACAATGTTTATCTTTGTATTAATGAGTGGTGACATGAGTTATATAACCCTCTTCATTATCCCGTGTTTTATTATGATGCTTATCATGTTGTTACTATGTTTTATTATCAAATATTCACTATATATCAAATCCATAATGCATATTTACGCAACACAATATGCTTTAGGTTATAGTCCAAGTAAACTTTTTCAAATTTCTATATTTAAAAATCTTTTATTTCTTATATTGGTTATCTTTATACCATTTGTTTACATCTATTCTTTAGGGGATTATATTATCACTCATCAATTTCTCACAAGCCAAGTGATGTATAGCTTAGAATGTTTATATTTGGTTTTATATACTTTGCTTATGATTTATATTATCTTGAAAGAAAGACACTGTATAAAGGAGGTCATCAACAATGTCAAATATCTTAATAGAGGCGAATAATATATCAAAAATATATGATCAGGATATATTCTTAAAACGAGGAAAAAATATCTATGCTTTAAATAATGTCAATTTCCAACTTCAAAAAGGTGATTTTATCTGTATTATGGGACCTTCTGGTTCTGGGAAGAGTACATTATTAAATTGTTTATCAACATTAGATCAACCTAGTCGTGGTGATATACAAATCTTTAATCAGTATATTTCTCAAATGCATAAAAATGACTTATGTGAATTTAGATATCAAAAATTAGGTTTCGTTTTTCAAAATCATAACTTAATTCCTTATCTATCTATTTATGATAATATTGCTGCTCCTATTATTCTAGGTAATCAAAAAAGTCAAGATATTGAAAACAGAATCAAAACTCTTGCGAAAGATTTAGAAATCGAAGGTATTCTTGATAAATTTCCACATGAATGTTCAGGTGGCGAATGTCAGAGAACCACTATTGCTCGTGCTTTAGTCAATGAACCAGAAATTCTATTTTGTGATGAACCTACAGGTAATTTGGATTCTAAAAATTCTCATAAGCTTTTAACAATTCTATCGCACCTCAATCAACGTGATACAACAATTGTTTTAGTGACACACGATCCTATGATTGCCAGTTATGGAAAAACAATGATGTATTTATATGATGGCGGTATTAAAGCTGTTGTCCAAAGAAATCAGGCAACACAAAGGGAGTTCTTAGACCAAATTAACCAAGTCGTTCATCAAGATACATTGCTTTATGAATTTGACCAGACAAGTCCTTTACAATCTACCAATCCTGCTCCTACAACTGAAAAAATCAAAGTTGATAATCAAGATAAAGCATTTATATCCAGACAAACTGTTTATATGGTATTGGATGGATTCAAAAGTGATGAAAATATCTTAAAAAATAGTACACCGCTTTATATTCATGGTACTCACATATCTTATCAGAATGTTCATCATGATGATATTGAATTTGATTTCAAGGATATTCAAGAAATCAGAATGGATTTAACTGCACAGTTTGTTATTTTTGGTATATATAGTGAATATGTCTTTCATATTCTATTAAATTGTGTCAGCCCTCAAGGAACATATAAACTTAAAGTAAAAAATAAAGATGATTTCATTCATATTATTGATTACTTCCATCAAAATCATGTTAAAGTTATTGATCCTCGACACATTGAAGATGCTTATCATCAATATCCTGATGATTATTCTCGTCAAAAATATTATAAAAGAACTCACAAAGATCTATTGAAAAAGAAATAAAAACCTGCTCATATGAACAGGTTTTTATGTTCTTCAATCATTCAAATGAATTCTCAGATTCTATTTTCATCTTGAGTATCTGTATATTTTAAGTCATCATATCATTATCAACTGATTAATAATCATTCTGACATAATGTCATTGAAGTCAGTCATCTTATCATCATGATTCTTTCATCTCTTACAATCTTTTTTTGAATAAAAAATAAATATATTATTGGAATATAAATGATTATTCCAATAGGTAATATTTTTAAAAAGTGAGATTGTAAAAATGTGATAGAAGATAACATAAATGTTAATTGGGCCATATCAGCAGTAAATTCATAAAATGAGAATTTAGTAATTAATATAATGATAAAATATATAATATAGTAAAATAAGACTATTTTATCTAATGATGTAATATAAGATAAGTGTATACTCATTCTATAATAAACAAAGAATATAGCAAGTAATAGCAAACTACTCCCTATCAGAACATTTGAAAATTCATTAAATTGAATAATCGTGCTAGTTTGATCGAACGCACCTATTGGAGCTATATATGTTAATAAATCGTTTTCTTTTAAATATATGGACACTGATATAACAACAATAAAGAAACAAATCTTTATAAAAAAATATATTTTTTTCATTTTTACCTCCACTTGTCTTTATATTGTCATTTCATGTTCAGTATATTAAGTCTTATGATTCTTCAATAACTCCCATTAATTCTAAGATTCTATTTAAATCTTTAGTATCTGTATATTTCAAAGTAATTGTATGATCATCAACTTTAATTTTTGTGCGGTATTTTTTACGTAATAATCCTTCTACATAAACATATTCTTGAGGTTTTACTTCTTTAGGTTTAGACTTTCTTGCTTCTTGAAGCTTGATTCCTTTGACAATATCCTCAACTTCTCTTACAGATAACTGTTGTTCAATAGCTTTTTTTGCAACTTCTAGAGCTTTCTTTTCATCAATAGTAATTAAAGGTTTGATATGTCCCATTGTGAGTGTGCCTTCTAAAACATAGTCCTGTAATTTTTGAGGCATCTTTAAAAGTCTAACAGTATTCGCTACATGAGCTCTAGACTTACCAATACGCTTTGCTAATTCTTCTTGCGTTAATTTGAGCTTTTTCATCATATTCTGATAAGCTTGAGCTTCTTCAATTGCATTTAAATCTTCACGTTGAATATTTTCCAACAATGCAATTTCCATCATTTGCTGATCTGTAAATTCTACGATAATAGCTGGAACTTCTGTTAAACCAACAATTGAAGCTGCACGATAACGTCTTTCTCCAGCGACAATTTCATAACCTTGAATCGCTTCTTTTAAGATAATTGGCTGAAAAATCCCATGTTCTTTGATAGATTGTGCTAATTCATTCAATTTTTCTTCATCAAAATGTTTTCTAGGCTGATAAGGATTAGGACGAATCTGATCAATGGGAATCTGAACTTGTGCAAATTGAGATGGTTTTTTCTCAATTGCATCAATCATTGTTTGAATATCTTCACCTTGAAATAATTCATTTAAACCTTTACCTAAACCACTTTTTTTCTTTTTACTTGCGGCCATTTCGTTTCACCACTTCCTTAGCCAATTTGGCATATGCTTTTGCGCCCTCAGAATGAGCATCATAATCAAAAATATTTAATCCTTCAGATGGTGCTTCAGACAATTTAATATTTCTAGGAATCACAACATCATATACTTTTTCTCTAAAGTATTTTCTGACTTCCTGTGAAACTTCCACTCCTAAATTGGTACGTGCATCCAACATTGTAAGTAAAACACCTTCTATAGTTAAGTTTTCATTAAAAACTTTTTGTGTTAATAAAATTGTATTCAACAACTGTGTAAGTCCTTCTAAGGCATAATATTCACACTGTACAGGAATCAATACAGAATCCGAAGCAGTTAAAGCATTTGTATTCAATAAACCAAGTGCCGGTGGACAATCAATAATCACATAATCATATTTATTTTTATATTCACCTAATGCCTTTTTCAGTCTTTGTTCTCTTCCAGATTTGACTTGTGAAAGTTCAATTTCAACACCAGCCAAATCAATATTTGCTGGAACAATGTCAAGGTTATCTACACCAGAAGGAATACTAATATCTTGAATAGGCATTTGCTGTGCGATAGCATCATAAATTGTGCATTCTAAAGATGCACGATCAACACCTAATCCCTGTGTCGCATTTGCCTGAGGATCAATATCAATTAATAAAACTTTTTTACCCATATATGCAAGAGCTGCACTTAAATTAACACTTGTTGTTGTTTTACCAACACCACCCTTTTGATTTGTAACAGCTATAACCTTTGACATTTTCTTTCCTCCTTATCTTTTTATTCCTATTTTCTCTCCCATAAGCACACGTGTTTCATCATTATTTTGAGAGTTTTTAATAATATCTTCATCTATAACAACTATATCTTTTTTAAACAAAACAACTATTGTTGATCCACCAAATTCAAAATATCCTTTTTCTTCTCCGCGCTGAAATGATGTCTTGGAATGATTCACAATTTTTCCTACCATCATTGCGCCTACTTCCATATAAATAACATCCCCAAAGTGTTGTGTATGTAACAACGAATATGAACGTGAATTCTGTTTATAAATGGGGTAATAATCATTCGCAACAGGATTAACAGTATGAAAAATACCAGGTATATAAATATCCTGTTCTTTTGTTCCATCATCAATATAACAATAACGATGATAGTCGTCTACCGTCAACCTAAAAATCAGACATGTTCCACCATCATATTCCTGAGCTAACGATTGATTCTTCAATAAATCAGATAAAGAATAGACGGTATCCTTTATTGTTAAATATGTATCTTGATGAATTGGATAATAGGTTAATTTAGAATCTGCAGGTGCAATCAAAAGATCATGTTCCATACAAATAGGTCTTGCTTCTTTTTTTATTTTTCTAGTAAAAAAATCATTATAACAGCTATATTCCTGTTTTTCATATTGACTCATGTCAATTTGATTTTGTTGAATAAACGGCTGTATCTTACGTTTTGAAAATCGACTATTCATATAACAGCCACCAATGTGGGTAATAAAAGGAAGGGTTAACACTTTTAGTGCACATCTTCCTAAAAAATGACTGTATAAAAATTTTAATAATTGATTTTGGCTTTGATTGACAATGAGTTCTTGTCCACTTCGATCAAATATTCTCATAACATCAACAATCCTGTACAAATCAAAATACCCATAACAAGCATAACTAAAATGCCTTTTAAACCAGGTTTTTTGACTTGAAAATTAATAATAAATGCCCATGCGACAACAAACATAACCAATGCATATATACTATACGTCAACTCAGCTGTCAAAACATGTCTTAATAAATAGATAGCTGGAAAGATTAATGCTGCACTTGTAACAGGTAAACCCTGATAGTATTTTCTTTTTTCTGTGGTTTCTTTTTGTCGCATTTCTTCAACCACATTAAAATATCCCAGTCTACTAATAGCACATAAAGCATATAACGCAAAAATAAAAAACCATAACCAAGTTACACCACACACAATAGAATCCATCATGGTATATCCAATAATAGCTGGAAAAATACCAAAGCTAAACATATCAGCTAATGAATCAATTTGTATTCCAAATTTTCTTTCTTCTTCTGTTCTGTCTTTCTTTGTACGTGCCACCATTCCATCAAAGGAATCAAATGCACCACTTAATAATAAGCAAATAAGTGCTCCACTAAAATTCCCTTTAAATGCCAAATGCGTTCCAAACAAAGCACTTATCAAACTTAAATAAGTTAATATGACAGTATAATTATAAAAACCAATCATATCTTTCTCCCACACATTTTATTTTAACGGTTGTATTATAGCATACTTCTACATTTTTTTATAGGACTTTTCTATAATAGAAGAAATTTCATGAATTGTCTACAAAAAAAGAGTTCGATTTCTCGAACCCTGACTCTTTATTCAATCGTAATTGTATTGTTGTTTTCGATGACTTTCATATCCTGTTTTGGTATTGATATTCTCAAGACTCCATCTTCAAATTTAGCCTTGATATCACTTTGTGGTACACTTTCTCCCACATAGAAGCTTCGACTCATGCTTCCTGCATATCTTTCCTGTCGGATATATTGTCCTTCTTTATTCTTCTCATCTTTATTTAAGCTCTTTTTAGCTGAGATTGTCAAATATCCATTGTCAAATGACAATTCCACATCTTCTTTCTTGAAGCCTGGAAGATCCACATCTAATTCATATGTTCCTTCTGTTTCTCGTACATCTGTCTTCATCACATTTCTTGAATGTTTTCCATACAATGGATTTTTCTTTCCAAAGAATTCCTTGTCAAAATCATCAAACCAGTCATCAAATAAACTTTCTCCAAAAATACTAG
>NZ_NFLY01000052.1:0-16610 GCF_002161155.1 Massilimicrobiota sp. An105 | reverse complement strand
TCCAGCGCCTTTAAGAAAGAAACAACCTCATCGTCAGGATTAATTTTTATACCCAAATCTAGTGGCAAAGATAACTGAATTGCGTTATAATTATCAGTGTAATTAGATTGCATAAAATTTAAAGATTCCATAATCTAATTATACCAAAAACGACAATGATAATCATTAAAGATAATCATTGTCGTTTTCTTTTTTAGGTGGCCTTACGAATATTTATTTCGTTACAGCCTCTTTTTAATATATCATAAAAAGTCTGTATGGAGTGGATAGTGAAGTGATATGATTCCACTATGGTAGACACATGAAATAAACAAACATGTTGATTATATCATTCTTGCTTAATACAGTCTTTTTTATCTCATATTGTTTCAAGAAAAGGACTATGAAAAACAATGGAAAGAAATAGATTTTATTTCGACTAGAAATGAATTGGTGATTGCCATGGACAAATAAAGTCGTTTTGTTATAAGTATGTTGTATAAAGGAAGTTCATTCAAATTTGATGATTGAAACACCTCTTAACGTTATTTATAATAGATATGTCAAGGGATAATTTTTTATTGTGACTTTAAAAGCTAGTGTTGCTTCGATAAAGAGTTTATCATTGTTTTAGAGTAGGCTTTAAGCAGAATTTACTGATTTGATTTTGTTAGAAAGATTTTGTATTAATCTCTAGAGTTTTCTAGAAAATGTGTTATAATGAATGTGGAATTAAAAGGAATATTTAATTTCGAAGAAAATAAGTATATGAATGGATAAGATTATCCATAATATAATTGCTGAGGATGACAGTTATTTCATCTGCGACATTTCGTTTTAAACGAAGATGTGATCATTCGAAAGTCGATGGGGACCCGACTGTGGCGGGCGCAAAAACAAATACTACAGCCCTGGAACTAGCCATTTCCTAAATTTGGCTCAGACTTTCTGAATAGAGGGATTGTTTTACAATCCCTTTTTCAGTGCTTAAAAGAGGAATAAAAATATGAAATTAAACAAAGCAAGAAATAGAATTGATATGAGAAGCTATTCTTTTCATGAATATGCATTATACTTCTGTCAATTTGATAATAAAATTCTTTGTATTGAAACGGTTGATAAAGTGTTGCAAATAAAGATCAGTACTACACAGCTACCTCATTTAATTGGGTTACAATATGCTTATGATAAACAAAGGCATAAATCAAAATATAAAGGGAAGAATGGATTTCAAATTTTATTGAATAATGAGATTGATTTAGATATGTTCGAGAATAGAATTAGACGAAATAGACCAACAGCAAATCATAAACGTATTACATGGGATATGATATTATCAAGAATTGAATGGTTACCATATTTTTTTAATAATATATCAAAAAAGCCAAGGATGAAAGAAAATAAAGAAGAACGATTGATTAACAGTTCTTTGAAAGGGGATTATTTTTATTTTAAGGTGAATAGTAATGAATATCTTATTTTATCATTATTAAAAATTGGGGAAAAATATACTCTTGAATCGTTCATAGTATATAATGATATTCGATATTTAGGAGACCTGAATGAAGTGTGTATTAAAAATGTTTATTGGAAATAAAAAAGATAAATATGTTGTTATTATAAATGGCATATTAAATAATTAAGAGCATAATTAAAAATATTTTTAGGAATGATGTCTTTTGTCATGTCTGCTTTTATTGTGATAGTAGGTATATCTGTTGCAGAAGTAAAGCTAAATAGAATATCTAAAGAAAAACATTTTTGATCAATGATATATGGAAACAAGTACGTTAACACTACGAATGTATTGGTTAATGACTCATCTCATATTTTTGAGGTGTTAATCTGGCATTGAAAAGTTTCATTTTCTTTTTTGTAAGTTGAAAACAAAAATCTTCTGGAAATTGTTTTATATTTTTTAGTGCATGATTTCATGCCTTTTTGGCTTGATACAGTATTGTAAAATCGCTATGGAATATTATTTGCGATTACAAGTAATATATAAATTTTTTTATCAAATTGAACTAACTGTACAATTGTCATGTTGTTTGTTCATTTTTCTGCACCAACACTTATATTATGTATGATTGTTGTTCCATTGTTATATCCTCGTTTAAAAAGAGCGTTTATGTAATCTCTCAGTATTGAGAGATTTTTTACTATATAGAAAATAGTAAATTTGCTTTAAAAAAGAGTATAACTTGTGTATAATATTTCTGTTATAGAAAGAGGTTATTGATTATGAATAAGACATTTGTTGGTCAAAATATCCTTATTCATTGTTATAAACATGATGGAAGCATTCATCGCTGTTGGGATAAAGGACTTGTTTTAGAAGAAACACCATATCATTTTATTGTGGTGAATAATAGAACGCTTGTTACGGAATCAGATGGACGTAAATGGTATACAAGAGAACCAGCTATTTGTTATTTCCCTAAGCGAAAATGGTATAATGTCATTTGTATGATTCGTAAAACAGGGGTGCATTTTTATTGTAATATTGCATCACCAACATTGTATGATGGAGAAGCTTTAAAATACATTGATTATGATTTAGATTTAAAGGTTTTTCCAGATT
Organism: Massilimicrobiota sp. An105; assembly: GCF_002161155.1. Classification (NCBI taxonomy): domain Bacteria; kingdom Bacillati; phylum Bacillota; class Erysipelotrichia; order Erysipelotrichales; family Erysipelotrichaceae; genus Massiliimicrobium; species Massilimicrobiota sp. An105. The sequence continues at coordinate 14,050 of NZ_NFLY01000052.1, read as the reverse complement.
ATAAATATAAAATATTAGATGAAGAAGAATACCAGCAACATAAAATGATGATGAATTATGGTCAAGAACTAGATGAGATATTATATCAGCAGCTAGATCAACTGATTGAGATGGCTATGAATATGGCAGGACCTTTTAGACCTGGTTTTGCACAACATTGGTATCATTATTATCAAAGTGGAAATTATAAAAAAAGGAGAGATCATCGTGGATTTTCAAAATGAACAAGATATGATTGATTTTGGAGAAGAACTTGCTAAACACTTATTTCCTAATGCTGTGATTACATTAGAAGGAGATTTAGGTGTTGGTAAAACAACATTTACAAAAGGAATTGGAAAAGGTCTAGGTGTTAAAAAGATTATTAATTCACCAACTTTTACGATTGTGAAGGAATATCAGGGAAGATGGCCTTTATATCATTTTGATGCTTATCGTTTAGAAGGTGAAAATGAAGAATTAGGATTTGAAGAAATGTTTGAAAATGATGGTGTTTGTGTTATTGAATGGCCAATGTATATTCAAGATATATTACCTCAAGAAAGATTAGAAATACATATGACAAAAAATAGTGATCAGACACGTCGAATGACATTTGTACCTTATGGAGAAAAATATCAGCAATTATTGGAGGAGATGAAAATATGTTACAGCTTATAATGGATACATCAAATCAATATTTAATGGTTGCTTTATATGAAGATGATCAATGTTTGTCATCTCTTCAGGAAATGGGGTCTAAACGCCAATCAGAAAATGCAATTCCCTATCTTCAAAAATTATTAGAAAAACATCAAAAGGAATTATTGGATATTGATGAAATGGTCATTACATTAGGACCTGGTTCTTATACAGGAGAAAGAGTTGCTTTAACAATAGCAAAAACATTAAGTGTTATTTCTTCAGTACATATCAAAGCTATTTCTTCTTTAGCAGCTTATGCAGGTTTACAAAAATGTGTATCTGTGATTGATGCACGTAGTCAAAAAGTTTTTGTCTGTGCCTATGAAAATGGACAGGCAGTTATTCCAGAACAAATGATAGATATGCAACAGTTTCCACAATTTATGCAAGATTATAGTGATTTTCAAGTTGCTGGACAAAATGAAGTTGTGGGGTATGAACCTAATACGGTTGATTTGGCTAAAAATTTACATGAATTAGCCAAGCAGACATCAATAGTGCAAAATGTTGATGCTTTAGTACCACGTTATCTTAAAGATGTTGAGGCTAAAAAAATATGCTTATAGAAGCTTTACAGTCAGAAGAAATTGAGACGCTCGTGCAGTTAGAACACACTTTAATGACATCACCTTGGTCAAAAGAAGATTTTGAATACGAATTGTTAGAAAATCCATTTGCACATATTTTTGTTTTAAAAAAAGAAATGGAAATCATTGGATATGTTGATTTTTGGGTGATGTATGAGCAGGCACAAATTGCATCTATTGGGATAAAAAAAGAAGAACAATCTCAAGGTTATGGACAAAAGCTTTTAGAATTTGCTTTATCTTATGCCAGGGATGCAGGTGTAAACATGATGAGTTTAGAGGTACGAAAATCTAATCAAAAAGCGATTGCGCTTTATCAAAAAAATGGATTTGATATTCAATCCATACGTCGAGATTATTATCAGGATAATCATGAAGATGCTTATTTAATGACAAAAGAAATGGAGGGAAAAGCATGAGTCTTATTTTAGCAATTGAATCAAGTTGCGATGAAATGGCAGTGGCGATTTTAAAGGATAAACGTGAACTCTTATGCAATGTTGTCGCATCACAAATTGATACACATCGTATGTTTGGTGGAGTTGTTCCAGAAATTGCCAGTCGTATGCACGTAGAATGTGTATCGACTGTCTTAAAGACAGCCTTAAATGAAGCCCAAATCAATATGCAGGATATAGATGCCATTGCCGTTACCAAAGGGCCTGGACTGGTAGGATCTTTACATGTTGGGATGCAGGCTGCTAAAACATTGGCATTAGCTTATCATAAACCATTGATTGGTGTTCATCATATTGCTGGACATATTTATGCTAATGAACTTGTCGAAGACATTCAATATCCATGTTTGTGTCTAGTTGTCAGTGGTGGACATAGTGAACTTGTTTATATGAAACATGAATTTTCATTTGAAGTCATTGGTCAGACTTTAGATGATGCGATTGGAGAAGCTTACGATAAGGTTGGACGTGTATTACATTTACCTTATCCAGGAGGACCAGTTATTGATCGTATGGCCAAAGAAGGAAAACATACTTATGCTTTGCCATTACCCATGAATGATGAAAGCTATAATTTTTCTTTTAGTGGTTTAAAATCAGCAGTGATTAATCTTTGTCATAATGCATCACAGCGTGGTGAAGAGATTATTCCTCAAGATTTAGCATGTTCTTTTCAGGAAGTTGCTGTTGATGTTCTGGTTTCTAAAACAATCAAAGCGGCTCAGGATTATCATGTTAAACAGATTATCGTGGCTGGGGGAGTCAGTGCAAATCAGGGATTAAGACAAGCACTGACAAAGCGTAGTGAGATACCTGTTTTATTTCCACCAATGCGCTATTGCACAGATAATGCAGCTATGATTGCTTCGGCAGCACGTGTGATGTTTGAACATCAGAAATTTTCATCACTTGACTTAATGGTCAAACCGTCATATGATTTAGAAGAGGAAAGTCTTGGTGAATCTTAATGGAAAAAAAACAGCATAAAATTTCAAAAGCAACAATGTCACGTTTTCCCGTTTATTTAAAGGCATTGCGTAATATGCAACATGAAGGGCAAAACAACTTTTTATCAAGTGAATTATCTGAAGCAACAGGAATCTTGGATACAACCATTCGTCGTGATTTTAGTTTTTTGACACACAAAGAAACATTAGGTAAACGTGGTATCGGATATGATACAAAGGAAATTATCAATATTCTTAATAATGTTCTTGGTTTAGGGTTAGATGAATCGATTATTTTGATTGGTGTTGGTAACTTAGGAAGTGCCATCTTAAAATATAATCGTTGGCAATATACAGTTGGAAAAATTGTGTGTGGTTATGATTTGGATCAAAATAAAGTTGGAGAACGCTTTGGGGTTAAACTTTATCATATTGATGATTTAGAAAAAACATTTCCTCAAGGCTGCAAGATTGCGATATTGGCTATTAGTGAAAATGTTCAGGAAACAGTCGATCGTTTAATGGATTTAGGCATTAAAGGAATTGTAGATTTTACGCATACACATTTTACAGTTCATAGTGATGTTGTTGTACAGACAGTCGATGTTGTTGTGGCTATTCAGGAATTGATTTTAAAAATGCATGTCAATGATGAATAAAGTATTGAAATTTTGTGAGAAAGATGTTAATAATAGATGTACAGGTAATGATTTGAGAACGTATTATAGTGAAGTTTGATAGCGACTTTTGGATGGTGTAAGCAAAAGAAACTGTTATAATATGGAACACTCAATGAACCGGATAGGAGAAATGTAAGTAGACTATCCCGCTAAACAGCGTTATGGTAAGAGGGCATATTCATGATGAATATGAATGAGGATGGTACCGCGATATTATAGTCGTTCCTTTTAGGAACGGCTTTTTTTATAAAAAGGAGGAGAGAGAGTCATGTTTGAATTTATGACAGTCAGAGAATTGTATGAAATGGTTTTATCTGGGGAAGATTTTGAAACTGAAGGTTTAGAATATGTTGAATTAGATGGATGGGTACGTACAAATCGTGATAATGGAAAAGTTGGTTTTATAGCTTTAAACGATGGAACATATTTTAGAAACTGCCAGATTGTATATTTACAGGAAACTTTATCAAATTATGATGATATCAAACATATCAGTACGGGAAGTGCTATTCGTGTTTTAGGAAAATTAAAACTCACACCTGAAGCTAAACAGCCTTTTGAAATTGAAGCAACACAGGTTGTTGTAGAAGGTGCATGTGATGAAGATTTTCCACTTCAAAAGAAAAGACATTCTTTTGAATATATGAGAGAAATTCCTCATCTTCGTCCACGTGCCAATACATTTTACGCTATTTTTAGATTAAGAAGTGTTTTATCAATGGCTATTCATGAATTTTTCCAGTCACAAGGTTTTGTTTATGTGCATACACCAATAATTACAAGTAATGATGGTGAAGGTGCTGGAGAAATGTTTAGAGCAACAACCATTGATAATACTGAATTTGATAAAGATTTCTTTGGTAAAGAAGCATTTTTAACTGTAACAGGACAATTACATGTCGAAGCATTCTGTATGGCTTTTAGAGATGTTTATACATTTGGACCAGCTTTTAGAGCTGAAAATTCAAATACATCACGTCATGCCAGTGAATTCTGGATGATTGAACCAGAAATTGCTTTTGCTGATCTAGAAGATGATATGGATTTAATTGAAGATATGGTCAAATACTGTATTGACTATGTTTTAGAAAATGCACCTGAAGAAATGAAATTCTTTGAACAGATGATTGATAAAGAATGTATTCAAAGAATTACTCATGTCAGAAATAGTGAATTTAAACGTATGACATATACAGAAGCTATTGATATTTTAAAACAGGCCGATGTTAAGTTTGAAAATAAAGTTGAATGGGGTATGGATCTCAATAGTGAACATGAACGCTATATCTGTGAAAACATTGTAGGTGGACCAGTGTTCTTAACAGATTATCCAAAAGAAATTAAAGCTTTCTATATGCGTTTAAATGATGATGGTAAGACTGTTGCAGCATGTGATTTGCTGGTGCCAGGAATTGGAGAATTAGTTGGTGGAAGTCAGCGTGAAGAAAGATATGAAGTTCTAGAAAAAATCATGGATGAAAAACAAATGTCTAAAGAAGGACTTCAATGGTATATGGATTTAAGAAGATTTGGTGGATGTAAACATGCTGGATTTGGACTAGGATTCGACCGTTTCTTAATGTATTTGACAGGTATGCAAAACATTAGAGATGTTGAACCATTCCCAAGAACACCAAGAAACTTAAAATTCTAAAATATAACGGGATTCCCGTTATATTTTTTCATATTCAATTATTTCAATTTGTAGTATAATAAAATTATGAGGTGAAAAGACAGTGAATGAAATCTTCTTTATCAATACCTTTTTTAATATTGTTTATCGTAATGAATCAGCATATATGCGTGATTTATTGATGTCATATGACTATATACAAAGTTTTGTTCAATGGCTTTGCCAACGCCATATTTCGTGTGATGTTTTATCTTCTATCACAAGGGATGATTATGCATTGTTGTCACGTTTTATGAAAGCTGAAGATGTGGATCATATTTTGCATAAGCCTTTTTCTAGTGAAATGGAAACAATGGCTCAAACATATCAGGATGCTATTCACATTGTTTATGTGCCTGGATTTGATGAATCTTCTTTTCAAATGACATCTTTTCCAGAGTATGAAAATATTTATTTCTATGCTATTTCAGAACATTTTCAACGTGATAATTTATCTTTCTTTGATCCTTTTCCAGCCTTTTTCTGTGCTTTAAATCATGCTGATATGTGGCCAGGATGTTTAATTTTTAAAGGAAAACAGACGGTATTTGCGCCGATACATAATCAAAAAGATTTCTTGCAGTTAACATCCTATATTGAAAATCATCTTTGCTTATTTCACGTTTATAATCAGTATCAGGATGATGCCTATTTCATTCAATTGAGTGATTTGCATCTCGGTAAAGATAAACGTCAAAAGGGGCTGGAGCGTCTTTATGCTTCATTGGATGAACTGATTTCAAGATTACCTTCTTTATGGGCAGTTAATATTTTGATAACAGGTGATTTGATGGAATCTCCTAATCGTAAAAATATGTATTTAGCCAATGATTTTATGAATAGTCTTAAAAAGCGTTATAAGGCGAATGTGACTTTTATTTTAGGAAATCATGATGTGATTGTTCATGGCTTTAATTTTGCTAGAAATCAAAAAAGTAAAGTGATTGCTTATCTGCTTGGTGAAAATGTTAAAGTTTTAGAACAGGAAAAAATCGTTATTATTAAAATGGATACAACAAGTGAAGGAAACTTAGCGAGAGGAAAAGTAGGAAAAAGACAGCTTGATGAAATAGATGATGAATTGTCAGCTATTGATCATTTAGAAGAATATACATTATTAGTGATGTTGCATCACCATGTTTATCCCATTAATAAAGCAGAGTTTATTAAAACCAAATGGCATGAAAAAACATTTATCAATCGTATTATAGAAACTTCAAAAGTTCTGGTTGATGCACCATTATTAATTGATTGGCTAAAAAAACGACATATTCATTATGTGTTTCATGGCCATAAGCATTTACCTTTTTTTAAAAAAGAAGATGATTGTTATTATATTGGGGCAGGAAGTGCTACGGGTGGCTTAAAAGAAAGTCGTAGCCGTTATATTTCCTATAATGTGATGAAATATAATATTCATGAACAGAAGATGAAAATCTGTATGATTTTTTATGATGATAAAGCTAAGGCTGAAAGACAAAGAGTAGAAGTTTATTTATTTGAGGGAGGAAATAATCATGAAATTAGTAGATCGCATGAAAGATGAAGAATTAGGAACAGCTATACTGTATAATTTTACAAAAGGGTATGGAAAACCTGTGCCATTAGAATTGTATGATGTTGTTTTACCACTTCTTTATCATGATTTTATAAGAGAACATGTTTTAACATATACGTCATTACAGGAGTGTATCTATCAATGTATACAAAATGAAAAACATTTTAAACAACATCTTTTAGAAAAAATTGAAGATGATAAAACAATGACATCTAAAGCTTTAGGTGTTGCGATGATTCAGCATATTTTAAAATTTGAAATTGTAGATACTGTGATGTGTGGGGTGGCTTTACCAACTGATATTTTAGATTTAAATGAAGCTATCTGGCTTGGAAAACTTTTCCAGGATGTTTCACTAGAAGATTTTATGACATTATTAAAACAGGAAGATACACATATTGTTGTTTTACAAAGTGCTTCCGTTGGAAAAGATGTTGATTTGTCAAAAATTGCTTCTTTAGGACAAGTGACCATGTATGAAGATACAAAACCTTCAGAAATTAAAGGTCGTATTTTAGGTGCTGATATTGTGATTACAAATAAAAATGAAATGACAAAGGAAGTGCTGGAAGGTTTAAAACATTTGAAATTAATCTGTTTATTTGCGACAGGAACGAATAATGTTGATTTAGAATATTGTCGTGATCATGGCATTAAGGTCGCTAATGTAAAAGATTATTCGACTAAGACAGTTGCTCAACATACATTAGCTTTATTGATGCATTTGGTAGAAAAAAATGTGACATACGATCATTTTGTTAAATCAAAAGCATATTGTCAAAGTCAGTGTTTTAGTTATTTTGATGATGTTTTCCATGATGTTGCTTCTATGACTTGGGGGATTGTCGGATTAGGTCATATAGGTCGCCAAGTCGCAGGTATCGCAAAGGCTATGGGTGCTAAAGTTCAATATTATTCGACAAGTGGTCAAAATGCAACCAGCGATTATCAGCAGGTTGACTTTGAAACTTTGTTAAAGACATCAGATATTATTAGTATTCATGCACCATTAAATGAAAAGACACATTATTTATTTAATGAAGAAGCTTTAAGAAAAATGAAACCAACGGCATATCTCATCAATGTTGGACGTGGTGGCATTATAGAAGAAAAAGCTTTAGTGAAAGTCTTGAATGAAGGACATTTAGCAGGAGTTGGCTTAGATGTCTTTGAACATGAACCATTATTAGAAGATGATGTGCTTTATTCTATTCAAGATATGAATAAGGTTATCTTCACACCACATATTGCCTGGGGTTCTATTGAAGCAAGACAAAGATGCGTAGATGAAGTTTATGAAAATATACTTGCCTTCTTAAAAGGAGAAGAAAGAAATATTGTCAATAATGAATAAATCGTGTATGATAGAAAAAAATAAAAAAAGAAGGAGGAGTCTACGTCAGTAGCAAAGCATGTACGGTCTTATGATCGGAATTAACGCCTGTGGACTAGAAATGAGGATGAAGCAGGAAAATTTTGTTATATGTAGCATGATGTTATGGAACAAATTATTATTGCAATCATTATTATTGCACTCGGTTTTTATGTATTTAAGTTTTATCCTTTTGAAAAAGGAAATGTCATGAAATTAGTGATAGCAGCTATTTTTATTATCTTAACAGCAATCTGTAAAAGATTGGCTATTATGATCCCATTGTTTGGAGCTGAAAGTCTTAAAATTGGATTTGAATATATTCCCTTGATGTTAGCGGGGTATTTCTTATCACCAAGTTATGCCTTTATTGTTGGTTTGTGTAGCGATGTGATTGGTTTGATTTTAGTGCCTACAGGATTTCCATTCTTTGGATTTACCTTAGGAACAATTCTTGTCAGTGTCATTCCGTCATTGATTCATGAACATTCAAAAAATATCAGCCCACAAAATGTTTTACGCATTGTGATTGGACTGATTTTGGTTTTAGGTATTGGGGCTTCCATTTATATTGGACAGCTTGATTCAGTGAGTATTTCTGAAACAGTATATCATCTTCAATCACAAGATAAAATCACACTGATAAGTATTTGTCTGTTGTTATCATTGATATTTATGATAGTGATTGCATTTTTAAAACGTAAAATTAATGCACAGGAAGCCAAAACCTTTTCAACATGGGTTTTATGTGTTGTCCTTACGGAATTGGTTGTCACTTTATGTTTAACACCATTATGGTTAGATATGATGTATCAGATTCCTTGGACAATCTCACTATGTATAAGAGTTGTTAAGGAATGTGCAGTTTTACCAATTGAAATTTTTATCGGTTATATTCTGATTCCTATTTTAAATAGAATATGGGTACGTTTAGAAAAATGACAACAAGGATTAAGATTCTTGTTGTTTTTTGATTTCATGCCCATCTTCATCAACTTCAATCACTTCAAAAAAGTATTCAAAGATACGCGTTAAAAGTTTTTTCATGATTCATTATTTCCTTTCAAGAAGAGTATATGTACAACAAAAAAAATCATGTTTGAAAAGTCAAAAAATGTAAACACTATGTAAGAGGTGATGAAAAATGGATCGTAAAGAATATGATCAGTTGGCTGAATCTTTGAAACCAACTGGACATAAGATGAAAAATGCGTTTTATGCATTTTTGTATGGAGGTGTCATTGGTGCTATTGCACAAGGTGTTTTAGAGTTTTTTATGAATGTTTATCATGTTAAACAAGAAGATGCAACACCTATGATGATTATTACATTAGTTTTTATAAGCTGTTTGTTAACGGGATTAGGTATTTATGATAAATTGGCACAAAAAGCAGGAGCTGGGACATTTATTCCCATTACTGGTTTTGCTAATAGTATGACATCATGTGCTTTAGATAGTCAAAGTGAAGGATTGATTATGGGGATTGGCAGCAATATGTTTAAGCTAGGAGGAACTGTCATTACATATGGCATTGTCAGTTCAGCACTGCTGGGAGTGATTCGTTATGTCATTACACTTTTTGGGTAATTCGGTGACTTTAGAAAATGTTTATATTGCTTCTTCAGGGACAGTCTGTGGACCATTGGAATATTTAGGACCATTAGGAAGCTGTTTTGATAAAAGTTTGCAGGATTATCATTATGGTGAAAAATCATTTGAAAAAGCTGAACGTAAAATGTTGAGGGATGCCTTGGATATTTGTTTGAAAAGAGAAAAACTGAAATATAAAGATATTGATTTATATTTAGGAAGTGATTTGTTAAATCAGATTACATCTGTCAACTATCTGGCAAGAGAACTGCCTCAACCCTTTGTTGGATTATATGGCGCATGTTCGGGTTTTGCTCTGTCCATGGCGATGGCTGGCTTGTTGATAGATGCTGGCTATGTAGACAAAATTGTGACAATGGTATCAAGTCATAATGCAACCGCTGAAAGACAATACCGTTATCCTGTTGAATATGGTGTCCAAAAAAAAGACACAACAACCTTTACAGCGACCGGAGCTGTGTCCACTTTATTAACCAAACAGCCACAGTCTGTAAGAGTTGAAGCTATCACATTAGGACGTGTCATAGATTACTCACAGAATGATGCTAATGATATGGGACGTGCCATGGCACCAGCGGCTTTTGATACTCTCGTGAATCATTTTCAGGATTTAAAACGCACTTTTCATGATTATGATTTGGTTGTGACAGGGGATTTATCTATGTATGGTCATCAGATTTTAAAAGAAATGCTGCAACGTCATAAAATGGATGTTGTGCGATATAACGATTGTGGATGCATGTTATATGATTTATCTTCACAGCCTGTTTTTCAAGGTGGCAGTGGCTGTGCCTGTAGTGCTTTGGTGACAATGGGTTCATTATACCCACAACTTAAAGACAAAAAATTAAAACGTGTGCTAGTTGTTTCAACAGGAGCCTTATTATCACCAATGATGAGTGCGCAAAAAGAAAGTATTCCATGCATTGCTCATGCCATCAGTCTGGAGGCGATAGAATGAATTATATCATGGCTTTTTTGTTTAGTGGTTTTGTTTGTCTGATAGCTCAGCTTATTTATGATCATAGTCGTTTGACACCGGGTCATATTACCAGTTTATTTGTTGTTTTAGGTTCGTTTTTAGATCTTTTCCATATTTATGATCTTCTGGTTGATATTTTTCATGCAGGAGCATTAATACCTATTATCAGTTTTGGACATTCTTTAATGCATGGAGCCATGGCAGCTACCAAAGAGTATGGTGTTTTTGGTATTGCAATGGGAATGTTTGATTTAACAGCTGCTGGAATTAGTGCAGCCATTCTCTTTGGATTCCTTGTGGCTATTCTTTTTAAACCGAAATCATGAATAATTCTTATGATTTGAAACATCGTATTTTAAATTTTAAAGGAAGACTGGTTCATCTTTATTTTTTAGCCAGTTTATCTAACGATGTTTTGATTTCACGACTGGTAGAAGGTATTGAAAATAGAGAAGGAAAAGATTTAGAAAACTGTATCAACATGGGAGATGTTGAAATCGTTTCTACAAATCAGATTCAAAAAATTCAAAGAGCTGTCCTTGGTGGTAATAGTGCTTTATTTGATGGTGAAATCACCTATTTAATGGATACCAAAAATTTTCCAAATCGTGCTATTCAAGAACCAGAAACAGAAAAAAGTGTCCGTGGAGCTAAGGATGGCTTTAATGAGTCTATCTTAAATAATACAGGGTTGATTCGTCGTCGTATTCGTTCACCTGAATTATGTTTTCATTTAACAACAATGGGAACGCAAAATCCCATTGATATTGCCGTGGCTTATCTGGAAGATAAAGTTGATCGACAAGTCTTACAACAACTTTTAACTCGTATTTCTCAAGTTCAAACTCAAGAATTTATCATGACTGATCGTGCTATTGAAGAAGTTTTATTGAATCAGGGATATAACCCTTTTCCTTTAGTGAGATATAGTGAAAGACCTGATATTGTCGCAACCCATATTCAACATGGTTATATTGCGATTATATGTGATACATCTTCTTCTATAGTGATGTTGCCAACAACTCTTTTTGAAATCTTAGAACATGTTGAAGAACATCGTCAGACACCATTGATTGGGACATTTATACGATTCATACGTATGACTGCAGTCTTTTTATCTATATATCTTGTTCCTATTTTTGCTTTAAGTTCATCCTTTTTACAATGGGATTATTCCTTTTTTATACAGATTCTCATTATGGAATTATCTATTGAACTCTTACGTATTGCGACTGTTCATACGCCACAATCATTGTCTAATGCGATGGGATTAATTGCAGCTATCTTACTTGGAGAATTTGCTATTCAGCTTGGCTTTTTTTCAGAAGATATTTTGATGTTTTGTGCAATTGGAACCGTGGGTGGTTTTGCAACCCCTAATTATGAATTATCATTGACCAATAAATATATCAAAATCATGATGATTATCGCCGTTATGTTATTGAATATATATGGATTTATTCTATTTAATCTGATTTTTTGGATCAGTTTAGCACGTATCAAAACCTTTGGCGTTTCTTATTTATATCCCTTGTATCCTTTCCATGGTAAAGAATTATTACGCTTTTTTATTAGACAACCTAAAAAAGATTAATATCTTCTTAATCATTTCTTAAAGAAGATATTTTTTTATTTTGATAAACTCTTATAGGGTGATCAAGATGACACATAGATTAATGAACGCTTTTTTGATTAGTATGCTGCCATTGTTTTTTATACAATATAATCCATTATATGAAATGGTTGTGATAGATTGGTTGAATCTTTTAGCGTGTATAGGTATTCTCTTTTATTTGATAGGTGTATGGTCTTATCTTTATCAAAGAAGACATGGCTGGTTTTATACATTTTTAGGTTCTTTTGTACTTGTTATCGCAAAGATGGACTTATTGATTGTTTTTCACAGGAAAAATATTTAATGAATGCTATGCTTTTTTATAATGTTTATGTTATATTTTCAATAGGATTGATGTTTTATGTCATTTGGTGCTATGTCGATGAGTCACAATGTTGAGATTTGTCAGATAATGGTATTTCATATCTTCTAAAATAATGTTAGAATAAGAAAGTAACGGGGAGAAGAGAATATGGAAGAAAAAAATTATCGTCATTATATACAGATTTTAAAAGAAGAACTGGTTCCTGCTATGGGATGTACAGAACCTATTGCTTTGGCTTATTGTGCAAGTAAATGTCGTGATGTTTTAGATGATGACATTGTAAAAGCTAAAGTCAAAGTTAGTGGGAATATTATTAAAAATGTTAAAAGTGTTGTTGTTCCTAATACTGGAGGTTTAAAAGGAATTCCTTCAAGTATTGGAGCTGGTGTAGTGGCAGGAATTACAGAAAATGTATTAGAAGTCATTGCGCATGTGACTGATCAGCAAAAAAAGGAAATGCAACAATGGTTGAATCGAACACCTATTGAAATTATACCTATAGAAAGTGAATATGCATTAGACATCTGTGTTGAATTAATTGGTCAAAATCATCGTGCAAAAGTACGTATTGCTGGTTTTCATACCAATATTGTGTATATTGAAAAAGATCAGGAAGTCCTTTTTAAGATGGGAGTCGTTGCTTCTACGGATCAGACTTTAACAGATCGCAGCTTATTGAATATTCGTGATATTTATGAGTTTGCAAAAAATGTAAAGATTGAAGAAGTGCAAGATATTTTACAGCGACAAATTGATTATAATTATGCTATTGCATGTGAAGGATTAAAAAATGACTGGGGTGCACATATTGGTCAGATTTTATTAAAGACATATGGTGATGATGTCAAAGTCAAAGCCAAGGCCTATGCAGCAGCTGGAAGTGATGCCAGAATGAGTGGCTGTGAAATGCCAGTCATCATTAATTCGGGAAGTGGTAATCAGGGAATGACAGCATCTTTACCAGTCATTGTATATGCCAAAGAATATCATAAAAGCCAAGAAGAACTTTATCGTGCATTGATTGTATCCAATTTATGTACAATCCATCAAAAAACTGGGATAGGAAGACTATCTGCCTATTGTGGTGCTGTCAGCGCTGGAATTGGAGCAGGATGTGGAATTGCCTATTTGCTTGGTGGTGACTATGAAGCTCTTTGTCATACAATGGTTAATGGATTGGCTATTGTATCAGGTATTATCTGTGATGGGGCGAAACCATCATGTGCTGGAAAGATTGCTGCCAGTGTGGATGCAGGAATATTAGGATACTATATGTATAAAAATGGCTGTGAATTTAAAGACGGTGAAGGTCTTGTTTTAAAAGGTGTAGAAAATACGATTCGTAATATTGGTCAACTATCAAGAGAAGGTATGAAAGAAACAGACAAAGAAATTATTAAATTGATGTGTCGATAAGAAGAAAATCCTTTGTAAAAAGGATTTCAGGCTGTTGACAAAGTAAAAAAGTCAACAGCTTTTAGTTTTCAAATGAAAGAATATATGGTATTATATCCATTGTCGTGGATGACTTCTTTCCAAGTACGCAAACTTTGAGGCT